>JAFLKZ010000064.1:15547-16665 GCA_019162915.1 Campylobacteraceae bacterium | reverse complement strand
AGCATGGAAGCAGCAAGAGGAACCCATTCGAACCTCTTCTCTTCCATCCAGCTCATGGTTGAGCTGTCTTTTCGTATCTCTTCTAATGTCCACTTTAAAAATTGTTGCATTCGTTATTTGTCCAATTGGTAAGCACTGTGAAGAGAGCGAACTGCCAACTCACCATACTTTGCTTGAATAACCATAGAAACTTTAATCTCACTGGTACTTATCATTTCGATATTGATACCCTCTTGTGCCATAGTATCAAATGCCGTGCACGCAACACCACTATGCGATTTCATACCAACACCAACGATAGAAACTTTAACGATATCGCTATCATATTCCATTACATCACTTGCTTTAAGTTCACTCATCGCTTTTCTTGTTAATTCAAGTTCATTTTGAGGAACCGTAAAACCTAGATTTGTCGTTCCATCATGTCCTACATTTTGGATAATCATATCCACATTCACGCTAGCATCCGCTAATTTTTTAAATATCTCAGCAGCGATTCCTGGTTTATCAGTAACGCCCCTAAGAGTTACTCTCGCTTGATTTTTATCAAGTGCAATTCCGCTTACAAGAGGTTGTTCCATAATATTCTCTTCCTTTGTGATAAGTGTACCTTCGTTGTGATTAAAACTACTGCGCGTTACAAGATTGACATTGAGTTTTTTTGCCATCTCGACAGACCTACTTTGCAATACCTTTGCGCCCAAACTGGCAAGTTCCAACATCTCTTCATAGCTGATTTTATCAAGTTTCTTAGCCTTTGGCTCAATCCTAGGATCGGTGGTATAGACGCCATCTACATCAGTATATATCTCGCACAAATCTGCGCCCAATGCACCCGCTAAAGCAACCGCTGAGAGGTCACTACCTCCACGTCCAAGCGTTGATACTTCACCATTTTCTGTGACACCTTGAAAACCAGCTACTACAATGATATTGCCTTTTGATAATGCTTCTTTCATATGTACGGTATCGATATGTTCAATGCGAGCTTTTGTATGCACGCTATCTGTGACAATACCTGCTTTTCTACCACTCATTGAAACGGCAGGATAACCTAGTTCATTTAACGCGATAGCTAAAAGTGCACTGGTAACTCGCTCTCCAGAACTTAGGAGCAT
>JAFLKZ010000064.1:13645-15434 GCA_019162915.1 Campylobacteraceae bacterium | reverse complement strand
TTTGTTTCAATAACTCTTTTGGCAACCGCTTCGATTCGCTCGACAGTACCAACACTGGTTCCACCATATTTTTGAACAATCAGCATCTTATAAATATCCTTCTTTTTTAAAATAATCAAGTACTTGTTTGTAAACTGGACGCTTAAAATAAGTTATATAATCAAAAACTTTACTAATTTCAACAAATTTAAAACTACAAAATTCTGGCTCTTTGGTTGCTAAATTTATCTTGGCATCTTTTTTAAGTCTTACTAAAAAATATTTCTGTGTTTGTCCATCAAATGGATACATTTTTTGTGCTATTTTTTGAGGAAAATCATACTGAAGCCAATGAGGATATTCACCAATAATCTCAATCTCATTTGTTCCAATTTCCTCTTCAAGCTCTCTTAAAAGAGCAATTCTAGGAGTTTCTCCACTGTCAATTCCACCTTGTGGAAACTGCCAAGCATCGACAATATCATTTCGACTAGCAATAAAAAGTTCACATTTAAATGGGTACGCGGCAGAGACAATAACAGCTGCAACATTAGGTCTGTATTGTTTTGGCACTTCCATAATTTGTTTTACCTCTATATTTTTGTTAAAATGGTACACTAAAAGTCATTAAACTTGGATAAGGAGAAAAATTGTTAGCCTATTTACATATACCATTTTGCGATAGCAAATGCCACTACTGCGCTTTTAACTCTTACGTCGATAAGTTTAATTTACAAGAAAATTACATGATTGCTATCACACAACAATTAGCATTTGAATTGGAGAGATTTAATGCCCCAAAAGAGAGCATAACTTCTCTTTTTATCGGAGGAGGAACACCCTCTACCATCAAAGCTCATCTTTTTGCACCATTTTTTACAGCTATCAAACCTTTTTTAGCCAAAGATGTAGAAATCACGACAGAAGCAAATCCTAATTCTGCCTCTTATGAATGGCTTAGAGAAATGAAAGATTTAGGCATAAATCGCGTCAGCTTTGGCGTTCAAAGTTTTAATGAAGCGAAACTAAAATTTCTAGGTCGAAATCACTCATCAAAAGCTGCTATTCAAGCAATAGAAAACGCTTCTAAACTAGGGATAAAAAATATCTCTTTGGACCTTATTTATGCGACATTTGGTGATACTATTCAACTTCTCGAAGATGACCTTGCCATTGCTTCAAGTTTGCCTATCAACCATCTGAGTGCTTACGCCCTGACCCTTGAGGAAAACACCCCATTTTTTAGTCAAAAAAAGGTAGTCAATACTTCTGAAAAACTGGCTAAAGAATTTGTTCAACGCATCATACAAAAAGGATTTCCATCGTATGAAATCTCAAATTTTGGGACCTATCAAAGTCGCCATAACAAAGGTTATTGGGAGCATGAGAATTATATGGGTATAGGAAGTGGTGCGGTTGGTTTTTTGCGCGATCAACGTTTTTATCCATCTAAAGATATCACAACATATATTGATAACCCACTCGCATTTGAGATAGAAATGCTCACCCCTGAAGACTTACATATAGAGAAGATTTTTCTAGGACTTAGAAGTATGATTGGTATTGAACTAGCGATTTTTAGCCCTAGAGAAATGGAAAAAGTCACCCTTTTAATAGCAGAAAAAAAGCTTACATGTAAAGAAAAAAAAGTTTATAATAATGACTATTTTCTCAGTGATGAAATAGCTCTTTTCATCACTGATTAAATGTTTTTACTCATTAGACTTCTTGCCAAATTATTTTTTAGAGGACAAATCCTCCCTTTGGTCTGAGCCTCACAAAATAGTTTGGCAAGAAGTCTAATGATCAA
>JAFLKZ010000064.1:8205-13635 GCA_019162915.1 Campylobacteraceae bacterium | reverse complement strand
TTTTTAGTAGCTTTTTTTCATCATAATCACTGGCTTTAGCAACAATTTTAATTTTCTTCTCAAAAGATTTGAGTATTTCGCACAATAAAATCAATTTTTTTTCATTATTGATGGCAATAAGAACCGCTTTACAATCTTCCACAAATGCTTTTTTAAGAATACTTTTTTCAGCTGCATTACCAAAATAAACAGGTTCGCCTCTGCTTTGCCCTAGTTTTACAAGATTGATGTCATGCTCTATTACGATATAATTAATATTCATTTTTTTAAGTCTATAAACGATCTCTTGACCTAATTTTCCATACCCACAAACAATAATATGGTCTTTTATCCCCGATGAATTAATAACAAAATCCCCACTCTCCGGCTCTTTTGTAATCATATCTACAATTTTTTTGATATTTTTTAGCATAAAAGGTGTTGCAATCATTGATAACACTACCACGACAATCAAAATCTGAACAATTTTTTGTTCTATTAAATTTGATGAATTTGCAAGGGCTAAAATAGCCAATGAAAACTCTCCCGCTTGAGCAATTGCAAGAGCTGATTTCAAACCTACCCTAGCACCTACACTGATCGAAACAATAGCAAAAACAACCACCACTTTAATCGATATTACGGCTATTAAAACTAAAAGAATGGCAAAATAGTGCTGAAAAATAACATTAATATCAATTTGCATTCCCACTGTGATAAAAAATAAACCTAGCAAAATATCGCGAAAGGGAACAAGATCAGCTTCAATCTGATGTTTATACTTTGTCTCCGCCATCATCATACCTGCCAAAAAAGCACCCAATGAATAAGAAAAGCCTAAAATATGCGCTAAAAATGATGCGCCGATGACTAACATCAATACAGAAGCGATAAATATTTCTTCCGTATCAGCCCAAACCACCAAAGATAAAAAACGATTAAGAAAATACTTTCCAATCAAAAACAGCAGCGCTAAAATAAAAATAACGCTTATGAAAGTTTCTAAAAGTAATGACGAAATCGAACTATTTTGACTTGAAAAAATATTTATCATGAGTAAAATAGGAATAACGGCAATGTCTTGAAAAAGAAGAATTCCTAATGCTTTTCTACCATAAACAGTATGAATATTACCGCTATCATTGAGTATTTTTAAAACAATGGCGGTGGAAGAAAGTGCTAACGCATATCCAATGATAATTGAGCTTTTTTGATCCATTTTAAAAATATATTCGCAACTGAGTGAAATGATGCCACCAACAAGTGCTACTTGTAAAAATCCATAAAAAAACACATCTTTTTTCATACTCATCAAATGCTTTATGGAAAATTCAAGTCCTATGGTAAACATCAAAAAAACAATCCCAAACTCAGCAATATGCGTTAGAGAATCATTGTTACTTCCTAGTTCATACATGTAAGCTATGGCAAATCCTGTGATAATATACCCTATAATAGTGGGTATATTAAATCGTTTTAAAAAAATATTGAGTAATGTTGCTATAGCTGTTGCACTTAATATAATGACCAGTAAATTATCCATTATTATTATTCACCAAAAAGTATAATTTCATAACTATTTTTATGCTTCACTAAAGGATTTTTTGTTTTAGTATTTTGTTTAGATAAACCACTGACTTCCAAACGAAGACTTTCAATAATCTCTTCATACTCGTCTATTTTTTCTTTCAATTGCATCACAATATCAACACCAGCAAGATTAACACGAAGATCTCTGGTCAGTCGAAGAATCATCTTGATTTTATCGATATCTTTTTGTGAGTATAAGCGCATTTTACCATCTGTCCTTGAGGGTCTCACCAACCCTTCTCTTTCATACTGACGTAATGTTTGGGGATGAATTGTCAAAACTTTAGCAACAACACTGATAAGATACACAGGCTCTTCATATTCATGATGCATCTTGACTCCTTTAATTTGGTAATTTAGCTTCCATTAATGCCACAAGATCGCTATCAAGCGAAGCAAGTGATGGAAGTATGATATTGGCAACAAGATATAAATCACCTTTTACTTGTGTTTTTCTATTCAATGCACCATATTCTTTGACTCTAAATTTCTGGCCATTTTTTGTATCGTTTTTAACTTTAAGCGTAATCTCTTTATGCAAAGTCTCAACCACTACTTTTCCACCCAAAAGTGCTGTTTTAAGTGGAATTTCTATTGTTTTAACCAGGTCATCACCCTCTCGTACATATTCAGGGCTATTGGCGACTTCAACACTTAAAAGAAGGTCACCCTTATTTCTTTGAAATGTTTTACCTTTTTCTCTAATTCTCATTTTTTCGCCGTTTTTGATTCCAGCTGGTATTTTCACATCAAAACTCTCTCCATTATAAGAGACAGCGTGTTTTCCTCCTAAAATAGAAACATTAAAAGGTATCGTTATTTTAGCATTAACATCTAAGTCAGGTTCACTAAAACCACCAAATCCTCTATTTCCGCCAAAACCACTAAATCCGCCGCCACCGCCAAAAATACTTCGTAAAATATCATCTAAATTACCATTCCCACCTTGAGAATGTGCAAAATCATGGAAATTTTGACCACCAAACATATTGTCACCATATTGGTCATATTGACGACGTTTTTGTTCATCACTGAGTATTTCATAAGCAGCATTAATCTCTTTAAATTTTTCTTCAGCACCTGCATCTTTATTGATATCTGGATGAAATTTGCGTGCCAACCTTCTATATGCTTTTTTGATTTCTTCTGCTGATGCATCTTGTGAAACATCTAGCGTATCGTATAAACTTTTGCTCATACTCTTACCTCTTATTGTCTTAATATTTATAGTGATTATAACACAAAACTTTAGTCTAGGTCAATCAACTTCAATAACTTTTTAATGATATTTACCTTATATTTACTCCTACTCTCTATAATTTTAAAAATAAAAAATAAAAGAACTCTACTGTATAATATTAAGCGCACTTCCAAAAGGAATAGACATGACACATATTTTAATGATAGAAGATGATTTGGAACTTGCAGAAATTTTAGCAGAGTACTTAGAACCTTTTGATATAAAAATAACTATTGCAGATGACCCTTATATGGGACTTTCAACACTAGATACACAAAAATTTGATTTAGTGATACTTGATCTTACACTTCCTGGACTTGATGGACTTGAAGTATGCAAAGAGATACGAAAACGACACACCGTACCCATCATTATCTCTTCGGCAAGAACAGACATCGCCGATAAAGTAACGGCACTTGAAAATGGCGCGGATGATTACCTTCCAAAACCCTATAATCCAAGAGAACTTCAAGCAAGAATTATGAGTCTTCTGCGTCGGCAACAAGGATTTACACCGACAGAAGTCATCGTACAAAAGCCAAAAGATTTAATCCTTAATGAAGAGAGGAGAAGTATCACCTTGCGAGGCAAAGAGCTTCACCTTACAGCAGCAGAATATGGAATTTTAGCTTACCTTATGAAAAAAGAAGGCGGCGTGGTTTCAAGAGAAGATCTTATCTACAACATTGAAGCTATTAGCGAAGAAACAACCAATAAAAGTATTGATGTTATCATCGGTCGAGTTCGCCAAAAACTAGGTGAAAATCCTAAAGAGCCAACTTATATACATGCCATTAGAGGGATTGGATACAAATTTTTACAATGACAAAATCATCTATTTTTTACAGTATTACCTTTATTTTTTTCATCAGCATTATGAGTATATTTTTAGCATTACTCTTTTTGTTAGAATACGATAAACAAACTTATACGGAAAAGTTAAATACAAAATATTCTGTCATTGCTAGAGCGACACTTTTTCATCTTAACAATTTCATTACCGATGAAGAGCTTAAAAAGCAAGTTCAAGGTTATAAAATGAGTGAAATTAATGATAAAGTCGCTAAAAAGAGCATCATTCAAGAAGCACAGACTATTCAAAAGATTTCAGATAAAATTGGTACTAGCTCCATTTTAAAATTTGACAACGACCACTATTTATACATCGAAACAAAGTACTCTTCTTTGCTTTTAAAAGATGATGATTACCAACCTTATCGTTATGATTTGATTAAAATTATTTTTGGTGTCGTTTTTGTGATTATTATCGTTGCGTATCTCTTAACTATAAGAAAACTTAAACCTTTGCGAAAACTCAAACGACAAATGGATAGATTTGCTAAAGGCGATTTAGATATCGACTGTAAAACGGAAGGAGAAGATGAGATATCTCAAGTCTCTAATTCTTTTCATAATGCCGTTGAACAGATTAATAAACTCAATCAATCAAGACAGCTTTTTTTACGCAACATCATGCATGAGCTCAAAACACCTATTACTAAAGGGAGGATTAGCGCTGAAATGCTTGAAAACACTAAGCAAAAAGAGAGACTTATCGCTACATTTGAAAAGCTAGAACTGCTTATTAACGAATTTGCTTCTATTGAGCAGATTACCTCTGGTGAGGGCATTAAAAACGTCAAACCTTATCGTTTGGTTGACATGCTTGATGAAGCCATTGACTTAGCGATGATACCGCTTTCTCAAATAGAACTCGAAATAGAAGATGAACTTATCTTACATGTAGACTTTAGACTTTTTACAACTGCTATGAAAAATATCATTGATAATGGTATTAAATACTCTATTGATAAAAAGATAAAAATCATTGCTACTAAACATAAAATATCTTTCATTAGTCAAGGAAAACCTCTGATATATGATCTTTCTCATTATTTAGAACCTTTTGTACAAGAGAAAAACTCACATCATAGTTTTGGTTTAGGACTTTATATCGTTCAACATATTATCAAAGCACATCAAATTGAGTTTACCTATGAACATAAAGAGAGTTATAACTATTTCAATTTTGATAAAATAGAAACTTTACAGTAAAATATTAACAGCTATAACCAAAGGAGTATTTATGTCTAGTATTACATTTTCAAAGATTAACCTTGCTAATCTTATAGACCATCACATTGCACTCTTAGAGCGATTTGGAATTAAAGATGAAGCTCCCTTTTCGCTTATCTTTTTCTCATTAGAAGAGAGAAAGGAAATAGACAATATTGAAATATTTCAGAAAATTCTAAGAAGAACAGATGCCCTTTTCAACCATGATAGCCATTATGTTGTGATGCTAACAGGAACAGATTGGAATGGTGCTACCGAACTACTCGCAGGTATTCAAGAGTTTTTAGACCAAGAAGCAGTAGATAATATCGTAAGCTATCCAGATGATGGCCAAGACTCTGCCACACTAATCAAAAAATTACGAGAAAATGTAGAAGACAATAGCAATATAACTTCTGAACTTTTAAAGTAAAAACACTAGGTGACCTTGCTCATCATCAAGAGCAAGGCCACCTAATGCTACTCATTTCGAAGCGTATCTAAGACATTAACCTGCGTTGCTTTATGTGCTGGATAATAAGATGAGAGTGTGACTATAACACTTG
>JAFLKZ010000064.1:0-8195 GCA_019162915.1 Campylobacteraceae bacterium | reverse complement strand
CTATAATGAGTACAAAATCAAGCATTGATAAATCAAGTGGCAATTTACTCGTACCATAAACATCTGCAGGGAGATTTACCAAGTCAAAAGAGCCTAATAAAAATAAAGTTACACTGCCTAATAAAACTCCAAAAACCATTCCACCACCACCAATCACTAAACCTAGATAGAAAAAAGTATTTTTAATCTCTTTTTTATAGGCACCTAATGAGAGAAGTAGTGCAATCTCACGTCTACGATTCATCACCGTCATCAATAATGAGCTGATAATATTGAGTGAAGCAATCAGAATGATAAGCATTAAGACAATAAATAAAGCTCGTTTTTCAAGTGCTAATGCAGCAAAAAAATTGCCATTCATTTGCCACCAGCCTACAACTCCCAAATCATCAGGAAGTACTTTTTTAATTTTCTCTATATCAGCAAAGGGGTCATCAGAATAGATATGTATACCATCAAATTGCCCTTCTTCATACTGTAAAACTTGAGCTAACCCTTCAATACTCGTGTACATGTAACTCTTATCATAAGCCATTAAGCCTGATTTGAAAGAACCTTGAAAGTTAAACCGTTTTATTTTAGGAATTAAAGTCATGCCACCAGGATCATTTTTGGTAAAAATAAGTGTTGCTTTTTCATCTTTGGCAAATAGATGTGTCCGCTCAATCTCATGACCTACAATTAAATCATATTTTTCGAGATTTTTACCCTCAACACTCTCTTTGACGATACTATTAATAGCAGCTTCTTGTTCAAAATCTACACCAAAAAGCATACCCCCATCTAGTCTATTGCCTTTTTTAATAATGACTTGCGTAGAGATGTACGGACTATATTTAAGATGAGGAAACTTTTCTCTCAAGTTATTCAGATGTGTTTGATCAACAGGTGAAAAACTTCTTGAGTAGATACTTAAGGGATAGTTCATGGTAAAGAGCTTTTTTTCAAACTCTTTATCAAAACCATTCATAATAGCCATCGCAACCATCAAAACCATCAATCCAATAGCTACGCCAAAAAATGCCAATAAGGAAATAACAGTAATAAAAGGTTGCGACTTATCAAACCGCAAATATTTTTTAACCAGATAAAAGCTAAGATTTTTATTCACAGGACTTCTTTAAGCGAGTATCCCTTTTTTAGGGCCACTCTTTCCACAACACTGTTTATATTTTTTACCACTGCCACAAGGACAAAGCTCATTGCGCGCTGTCTTTTTTTCTTTTTCAACGTCACTTTCTTCAAAAGGGCTATCATGTTGTAACTTCATACCAGCATTTGACTCTTCCATTCGTTGAATAAGCTCATCCATGGCACGTTTTTCTTGCTCTTCTTTGTTATCTCTTAATTGAACAATATGTAATGTTCTAAAACTCTCTAGCTTAATCTGTTCAACCAATTCTATAAAAAGATTGTAACTTTCTTTTTTATACTCAGTCAGAGGATCTTTTTGATTATACCCACGAAGTCCAATACCTGTTTTAAGAATATCCATCTGATATAAGTGCGCTCTCCATGAACTATCTAGGACTTGAAGATATAAAATTCTTTGAATTTCTTTTCTTTGCTCTTCATCTACCACAGCCATTTTTTCATCAAATAGTGCTTCAAGATTAGCAACAATAACTTCTCGTAAGTCACTATATTCTAAATTATCAAGAACACTTATCGCAACATCTTCCCCTAATTCTTCTTTCAATATTGAACATAACCGCTCAATATTGTAATCTTCTTTAGCTATACCTTCGTATATTTCTGCTTTAAACAATAAATTGGTAACAAATTCAACACGTATATCTTTAATTTTTTCAGTTATGCCATACGTTGGATTTAAAAGGTCATTTCTAAAATTATAAATCGTTTTTCTTTGTTTATTTGCAACATCATCGTATTCTAAAAGATGCTTTCTGGATTCAAAGTGCATAGCTTCAACTTTTTTCTGAGCATTTTCGACCGCACGTGTGACCATTTTTGACTCTATGTGCTCACCCTCTTCGATACCTAAACGCTCCATAATAGACTTTATTCTATCACTTCCAAAAATTCTTAAAAGATTGTCTTCAAGACTGAGATAAAATCGACTTTTGCCATTATCGCCTTGACGCCCTGAACGTCCACGAAGCTGATTATCGATTCTTCTACTCTCATGTCTTTCGGTTCCTATGATATAAAGACCACCAAGTGCTTTAATTTCATCACTAAGCTTTATATCAACACCACGTCCTGCCATGTTAGTCGCGATGGTTACAGCGCCTTTAGCACCTGCATCTTTGATGATTTGTGCTTCTTTCTCATGGTTTTTTGCATTAAGTACAGAGTGAGGAACTTTTTCTTTTTTAAGAAGACTGTGAAGTAATTCACTTTTTTCAATCGAAGCCGTTCCTACTAAAACAGGTTGCCCTTTTTTGTGGCACTCTTTGATATCTTTAATAACCGCTTCAAATTTTTCTTTTTCAGTTTTATAAATAAGATCATTTTTATCGTCACGTACCATAGGAAGATTAGTAGGAATAGAAATAACTTCAAGATTATAAATCTGTGCAAATTCTGTTGCTTCAGTTTGCGCTGTTCCCGTCATTCCTGCTAATTTTTGATACAGTCTAAAGTAATTTTGAAAAGTGATGTCGGCTAATGTTTGAGACTCTTCTTTAATCATCACCCCTTCTTTAGCCTCAAGTGCTTGATGCAAGCCCTCACTAAAACGTCTACCTTCGCTAAGTCTTCCTGTAAACTCATCTACAATGATGATTTCACCTTCTCTTACAACATAATCCACATCAACCATAAAAAGATATCTTGCTTTTAATGCTTGGTCCAAGTGGTGTGAGAAAACAGCGTTTTCAAGACTATAAAGGTTACCGACACCAAATAGATTTTCAGCATTTTCAATGCCCTCTTCTGTCACAACAACCGTTCTATTTTTTTCATCTACCGTAAAATCAACTTCTCGTGTCAATTTTTTAGCAACTTCATCGGCTTTTTTATAACCTTCTAGTGACCTGCTTGTTGGTCCTGAGATAATCAAAGGCGTTCTAGCTTCATCTATTAAAATAGAGTCAACTTCATCGACAATAACATAATGATGAACTCTTTGCACTTTTTCATCTAGCGCGTAACGCATATTATCACGAAGGTAGTCAAATCCAAATTCATTATTTGTACCATAAGTTATATCAGAATTGTATTGCTCTTTTCTTTGAACATCATTTTCTAGATCATTGGTTACAACACCAACACTTAAACCTAAAAATTCATAAATTCTAGACATATCTTGAGCATCTCTTTTAGCAAGATAATCATTGACGGTTACGACATGGACACCTTTTCCACTCATGGCATTGAGCACTACTGGTAAAGTAGCTACCAGCGTTTTTCCCTCGCCAGTTTTCATCTCTGCTATATCTCCACCATGGAGCACTAACCCACCGATAACTTGAACATCAAAATGTCTCATACCTGTTGTTCTTTTGCTTACTTCTCGCGTAATAGCAAAAACATCATTTAAGACTTCATCTAAACTCTTTGCTTCAGATTTGACTTCAACTTTTAATGCTTCAAAAGCTTGTTTTAATGCTTCATCACTTAATTTTTCATATTTTGGTTCTAATTCGTTTATTTCTTTGGCTCTTGTGGCATGTTGTTTAACAACCCTATCATTTTTGGTACCAAAAATTTTTTTAATAATATTACTGAAAATCATACAAATTTACCTCTATTCCATCTTTTTTTGTCATATTTACTCACTAAAACTCTTTATTTTATCATACTTTTACTATCTATTGGATAAAACTACGTATCTCGTTTACCCCATAGGAATATTTTATGAAAAAAATTTTATTGATGCTTTTTTTAACCAGTTTGCTTTTTGGAAAAATTGAAAATTTTAAAACAATCCAAAGTGATTTTATCCAAAAAGTCACCAATGACCAAAATAAAACTATCGTTTATGATGGTACATTTTATGCCACCCAAGATAAAAAAGCTTTATGGATTTACCAAAAACCTATTGCCAAAAAAATCTATTTTAATGGAAACAAAGTGCTCATTGTGGAACCAGAGTTAGAACAAGTTATTGTGACAACACTTGAAAATACACCCAACATTACACTTTTACTGCAAGAAGCCAAAGAAATAACACCTAATAAATACAGTGCAAAATTTATGGATACCATTTATAATATCGATGCGACACCTCACGCTATCAACAAAGTTACATATAGAGATAAATTAGACAATCTCATCGAAATTATCTTTTCAAATCAATCTACCAATCTATTTTTAGATGATGAACTATTTCGAGCAACTATTCCAAACGGATACGATATCGTTCACGAATAAATCTTTACATGTAAAGATTAAAGTTTTTGTGGTGGGAGAGGCTTTCCAAAAAAATAACCTTGGAAATTCTCACATCCCATCAGTTTTAACTTTGCAAACTGCTCTTGTGTTTCAACCCCCTCGGCTATCACTTCCATATTCATTGTTTTACCAATAGAAATGATCGTTTCGACTATCAAAGCATCACTTTTTTGTGTTAAAAAATCTCTTATAAAAGATTGGTCAATTTTTAATTCATCAACACTCAGTTGTTTTAAATACTGCAAACTCGAATAGCCTGTACCAAAATCGTCAACAGAAAGAGATATTCCCATTGATTTTAATTTTTCGATTTTTTGTAAAGCTTTTCTTGCATCACCTATCAAAAGACTCTCTGTTAATTCTAATCGGAGTAATGAAGGTTTAATGTGGGCTTTTTCAATGGCATTGGTTACTAAATCAACAAAATTTTCTTGCTCAAATTGTTTGGCGCTCACATTGATAGAAATGCGCCAATGGGATTTTTGGATATCAGTGCTCCACCTTGAAATTTGCAAAACAGCCTCGTTAAGAACCCAAGTACCAAGAGGTAAAATAAGCCCAGACTCTTCGCATAAAGGGATAAAATCACCAGGAGACACTAATCCCCTCTTTCCATGTATCCATCTAATGAGTGCTTCTACGCCTTTAGTGTTTCCCTCTTCATCCACTTGTATCTGATAATATAAGGTAAATTGCTTAAAATCAATAGCATCACGAAGTTCTTGTAGCATAGAAGATTTTTCTTCCATAATTTTTTGAACATTTTCATCAAAAAAACGAATCGCATTTCTACCAGATGCTTTGGCTGCATACATCGCACTATCCGCATGTGCGATAAGACTCTCAGCTAAATCATTATGTGAAAACAGCACTACACCGATGCTACATGTAAGATAAAATGGATGATTTTCTATCAAAAAAGGCTCTTTAGTTGCTACTAATATTTGCATAGCCATATCTTCCGCATATTGGGCAGCTTCTTTGATATCTAGCCCTATATTTGGTAGTAAAACAGCAAATTCATCGCCTCCAAAGCGTGATACTACATCATTTTGACGCGCTATTTTTTCTAATCGTTGTGCCATCAGTACCAAAAGTTTATCACCTGATGCATGGCCCTTGATATCATTGATAGATTTAAAATTATCCAAATCCATAAAAAGAAGTGCTCCATATGATTTTGATTTACGACTTGCATTCATACTAAGTCTTAATTGCTCACTAAGCATCGCTCGATTTGGAAGGTTAGTTAAAGAGTCATAATAAGAGAGTTTAATGATATTTTCTTTTTGTAAAAAAGAATTAACAGCAAATCCGATATCTCCAGCAAGCTCTTCAATCATTTCTCGCTCTTCAGGACTAAAACCGTTCACAAGTGTTGTACAAATACTAAGTGTACCAAGAGGTGCTATTGCAAATTTATCACTTCTCAGTGCTGTTGCATAAGCTTCAGTAATACCATGTTTTAAGCTAAATTCTTTGTAATCTTGTGGAATATTATGTGCAAATTTGGTGATTTTTAAAAAGCTATCATTATCGAACGCATACTGTTCCATAAAATTAATTTCACGTGCTTCATCGAAACCTTGTGACTCTCTAACTATCAAACTTCCTTTTTCAACAAGTGCTATTTTAACACTTGCAAAAGAGTTATTGGCAAATAAGCATAGCGCTGTTTCTTTGAGCAGTTCTTCTAATGTTTGCGTTGTAATAAGGATTTGATTGCTATCTGCAACCGTTCTCAAAACTGAATAGAGATGCTTTTGTTGCGCATTAGCTTTTTCTAATTCAAAACTTTTTTGAGCTAAACTCTCTGTCCTAGCTGTAACCATTTTTTCTAATTCTTTTTTTTGTTCCACATCATGTTTCGTAAGCTGTTTAATCGCAACATACATAAAAATAAGCAATAAAACAACAACAAGCCAGCCAAAAATAACTTCTTGCCAAAAAATAGTCATAATGGGTGATGATAGTAATTTTTCAGGGATTTTAATACTCGTAATTCCTCTGACATCACCTAATTTATAATCATATGCCGTATCGTACCGACTCGCAATATAAGGCAATACTTCCTCTTGTTTTCCATGACATTGCAAACAATAGGACTCAATTCGCAATGGTGCTGCATAAAAATAGACATTTTGTCCATTTTCTTGAATCAACTGCATTTTTTCATTTTTATCTGGATTTTGATTAAAGTAGTCAATCATTTTTGTTTCTAAATCATCTGCTTTATTTATCGGGTTTCGTGGTCTATCTGTCACATTACGCATCGTTATCTGTTGAGATGAGCGTTTTTCAAACTCTTGACTGATACGCGCAGAAGCATGGGCGGGCAAAAATCCTACGGTCGAATCATTTAAGTCTATTTTACTCTCTAAAAATTGTTTATGATAGACATAACGCATGGAGAGAAAATAGTCTTTTAAAATTTGAGATTGATGATATAGATAGGTAGTCACTAAAATATTAGAAAAAATAACCAAAAAAGCTATGATCCAAAAAAGACGCTTTGTAAGATTTAACTGTCTCAAAATGCATTCCTTTATTTTAGCGAAAAGTATTTTACTTCTAATTGGCTTATAGTCAGTTTAGAAAAAGACACCTTACATGTAAAGCTATTATACGCGCCTTAAAAAAAGGTATCCAACGATACCAGAAGCAAAAGAACCTACTAAAATTGCAAGTTTATCAGCATATTTGAATATTTCTGTATCATTATAGGCCAAAGAATCAACAAATAAACTCATTGTAAATCCAATACCAGTCAAAATAGCAACCCCATAAAGTTGTTTAAAAGTGCTATCTTTAGGCAAACTAGCCATTCCTAATTTTATTGCGATAAAACTAAAACCGAAAACACCTATTTGCTTACCCAAAAAAAGTCCAAGCATAATGCCAAGAGGAACACCTGTAAATAAAGAGGAAAGTGTGAGATCTTTAAGATCAACGCCTGCATTGACAAAAGCAAAAAGAGGTAAAATTAAAAAAGCAACCCAATAATGCAAATCATGCTCCATCTCTTTTAAGATGGAAAAACGTTTTCCATCTTTGTTAAAAGAATAAAGAGGTATCGTAAAAGCTAACACAACACCAGCAATAGTGGCATGAACACCTGATTTTAGAACACTAACCCATAAAATGAACCCTACTAATATATAAGCAGCTTTTTTAACTACACCTATTTTATTCATACTTATCAGTAAAAAAAGACAAAAAGAAGCGATCACGATAGAAACAACGGAGAGTTGACTAGTATAAAATAAAGCGATAATAACAATAGCCCCCAAATCATCGATAATAGCTAATGCCATTAAAAATATCTTCAAAGAAACAGGTACACGAGAACCTAATAAGGAAAGAACCCCGAGCGCAAAAGCGATATCAGTTGCGGTTGGGGTTGCCCAACCTTTCATCGCGAAATCATCATGATAATTAAATAATGTAAAAATAAGTGCAGGAACAATCATGCCACCAAGTGCGGCAATGGCGGGAAGTGCTATTTGGCTTTTAGTCGAAAGCTCTCCTTCTAAGACTTCTCTCTTAATCTCAAGACCTACTAAAAAGAAAAATATAGCCATCAAACCATCATTAACCCACAATAAAAAAGGTTTAGCAATACCAAAAGAGCCAAAACTTATTTGCACAGGCGTAAGGAGAAAGTGAGTGTAAGCATCTGTTAAAAAACTATTTTGGAGAATAAGAGCAAGAATCGTAACAGCAATCAACATAAGACCAGCGGAGGACTCTTTTTTGATAAATTCAAACATCAATACTCCTTATTTTCCCAGACAAAAACTTCCAAACATCTTATCCAAAATTTCATCTCGCTCATA
>JAFLKZ010000078.1 GCA_019162915.1 Campylobacteraceae bacterium | reverse complement strand
TTAAAATAGAAATAATTTGAGGATTTTAGTGAAATGTAGAAAATATGCAAGGGATAAATCCCTTGCATAAAGTACAAAAGCCTCGAAAGACTTTTGCAAAGAACGATTAACGTTTTGAGAACTGAGGACTTCTTCTTGCTTTCTTTCTACCATATTTTTTACGCTCAACGATTCTTGAATCACGAGTTAGTAAACCAAATGGTTTTAAGATTGTTCTAAAATCAGCATCTATAGCAGCAAGTGCTTTAGAAATACCATGTCTTAGAGCATCAGCTTGAGCTGAATAACCGCCACCTTGAGTAGAGGCTTTAATGTCAAAACTTGTCTCTTGTTTAGTAAGAACGAGTGGTTGACGAACACGCATTTTAATTGTTGCGTGACCACCAAGCCATGCTTCAAAATCAATACCATTTACTATAATTTTGCCACTACCTGCAGTAGTAACCCAAACTTTAGCAATAGCTGTTTTTCTTTTTCCAGTTGCATATACTTTCGCCATGTTACTTTACCTCTGCCTTACAAACTTGTGCGGTGTGAGGATGCTCACTACCAGCGTAAACTTTCAGCTTTTTGATCATGTCTTTAGCTAGGTTTGTTTTTGGTAACATTCCTCTTGCTGCAAGTCTATACAATTTCGCTGGGTTATTGTTTAAAAGATCAACCAATTTGTCAGTTTTTACACCACCAAAGTATCCAGTATGTCTGTGATACAATTTTGTTTGTAGTTTTGTTCCACTAAACTCTACTTTTTCCGCATTGATGATGATAACGAAGTCACCACAGTCAACGTTTGGAGTATAATAAGGTTTATGTTTTCCTCTAAGAAGTGTTGCTACCTCGGTTAAGACTTTTCCAAATCTCTTGCCGGCAGCATCAACTACGATCCAATCGCGTTTTACTTCGCATGCTTTTATAGCTATTGTAGCTTTCATGTTGTTGAAACCTTTGCCAAAAATATTTACTCCCCTTGGGGGAATAACGAAGTGAGATTGTAGTAAAAAAAAACTTTAATATTGCTTAAATTAAGTATGTTATAAGCTTTTTATGAGTGCTATTCCATCATTTTTAAGGTAGCAAACATATCCCACAACAGGTAAGGCAAAGATATCGCTAAGTGCTTCTTGGTAAATAGCTACTTGCTCTTTGTGCTTTGCACTCTCGGCATAAGAGCTTTTATAGTCTACTACTATTATCTTATCGCTAAACTCCAATAGAAGGTCGATTTGTTTGCGTTCTTGCTTATAAAATAGCGGTTGTTCTTTCGAAATTTTAGCCCCGTGAGTCAATTGCAAAAATTCTTGACATCCCAATAATCTTTCCACTCTTGCATAAATATCTCGTAGTTCCATTTCAGTTAAAATTTGCGTGTATCTATTTTTCAAAGCGGTATAAGCATTACCAAGAGAAGCCTTATCAAATTCTTCTAGCATCTCTAACATATAATGCAAAGCGATGCCAAAAGTGATAGCTTTGATGTCGATTTGCTCAACTTCTTCTTGAGAAGAGAGTAGTTCTTGTGAGCCGTACTTTTGCGGTTTGTAAACACTAATTACTTCAGCCTCTTTTTCTTTTTCGCACGCACTAGGGATGATAGTGCCGATTTCAAACGGACTAAGCAGCAGTGGTTCAAAAGTACTTCCCTCTTCTTTGGCACACACGATTAAAGAGCGTTTGGCTCTGGTAAATGCCACATATTGCGCGTTGAGTTTGTCTTCAAGGGAGAGCCGTTTCTCTTTTTCTTTGGCTTTATTGTAAACCTCATCAACGTATTCTCTGCCACTCATATTCAGATATACACCACTAATATCAATGTCGTTATATTCGTATAAAATCGTATTGGATTTATTATTGTCTTTGGTAAATTTATCGACAATGATGACATGCTCAAATTCTAAACCCTTAGACTTGTGGATAGTCAGCACACGCAACCCTTCTTCATCTTCACTTTTCGCTTCATCACTCAGCGTATCCACGGCAAATAAAAAGGCTTCAATATCTTCAAATCGACTCGACACTTCTAAAAACTTCAGTAAATCTGCCCCATTATCAAAGAGTCCAAATTTAGAGATTATTTTTTCTATCAACACAAAAGGAGTCTCATTAATATAAAGTCCCCTCAGCTCCACCTCATCCTTCCAAGAATGAGAAGTAAGGGTTAAAAAATGCGCAAGATAGATATTTTCTTTAAAATAAAGATATTTGAGAAGATAAATAATGGCTTTCACCACATTGACCTCGACCAATCGCAATGTCGCTTCTAGCCTTACATGTAAATGAGGGAAATGCTCCAAAATCGTCTCTTTAATCGTGCCTGCATCTTTGTTAGTGTGTACCAAAAGTGCGATATCTTTTGGCTTGACACCACCACTGAGCAATCTTTCAATAGAAGAAAGAACGCTTTTTTCTGTCTCATTATCAAGGATGACGCTTACAAAACCATCGTTATTAGGTTTGGCTACTTTTTGAGGTTCGTACTGCTTTAACTTACCTATAAAAGTATCATTTACAAATTCAACAACGTTTTGAAGGCTTCGATAATTAGTATCCAAAGCGTTTACATGTAAAGAGAGTTTTTCCCGAACATATCCAAAAAGCTCCTTAGCGCCTCCCCTAAATCGGTAAATAGACTGCTTAATATCGCCTACAAAAAAGAGCGTTTTAAAATTTTTCGATCCCACACCTGAGCGAATTTCTTCGATGATGGGTTCTAGGATTTTATACTGCACTACGCTGGTGTCTTGAAACTCATCAATCAAAAGATGCTCAATCGTTCCATCCAACCTAAAATATAAAAAATCTTTGGCAATAGTATGCTTCAAAAGTGTATACAGTCGGTTAGTCACATCATTGAAGCTCAGTTGTGCATACTCTTTGGAAACTTGTAAAAGTGCGCCATCATAAATGTTAAAAAGCTTGCCAAGTTCCCCTAGAAAATAAGCCTCTTTGGCATTAAAATAGTTTTCAAGTTCTCTTTTCAGTTCGCCTAAAAGCACATTGGCACCCTCGTTGGCAAACTTTTTATAATCCCAATACCCAAAATCTTCTTTTTGTAAAAAACCTTTGGTCATTACTTTTTCGATGGAGTCTGCTTCAAAAGTATTTAGCCCCCTACTTCCAAGCCCTAAGTCTTCAAAGAGTTCGCGCATCTGTTTTAAAATCACAAAGATTTTAGCCTCAGAAACATACGATTCTCTTTTTAAAACCGTGATGTCAAACTCACCTTTCTTTTGATAGAGTAAGTCAAGTAGTTTAAAAATGTCGCCTAGTTTTTTATTTTCATTGATGCTAAACGAGATGAGCGAATCGTACATCGTGTCACTTTTGCATCGCTTTAAAAATCTTTTTAAAATTTCATTTTCTAAACCATTTTGTTCTGTTTTAAAATCAGGCATCAAGCCTACATGTAAAGCAAAATGGCGCAAAATGGCCCCAAAAAAAGAGTCTAGCGTAGAGATTTTGATATCAGCTTGCAGTAATTTTTGCATCACGCCATCACGCTCACTCAAAACTGTTTCTCTTGTTTTGCCTATTTGCGTACATATCGCATCTAACTCATCTTTGGTTTCAAGGTGTTTGAGTGTTTCAAAAATCCTCTGCTTCATCTCACTGGCTGATTTATTAGTAAACGTCAGTGCAACTATCTTTTGAGGACTTGCACCCAAAAAAAGTAAGGAAAGATAACGCACACTGAGTGCAAAAGTTTTACCACTTCCCGCACTCGCTTCAAGTGCCAAATAAGGCTCAAATATACCACTCATACTAACTCCTCGCGACAACACAAAATCACATAAGGGCAAAATTTACACTCTTTTATCTTTTCGCACTTTTCAAATCCACTGATAGGTTTTTTCAATACTTCTAATTTTTCACGCAATAACGCTAATTTTTCTTCAAAGAAAGACTCTTCAACCAACTTTCCTTCTTTGAGGTCATAGTAAAAAACGCCATCAACAACGCCTAGTTGTTGTGCGAGAAGGTAGTAAAATTCAAGCTGAAAATCAGCCGTATCTTGGAGTGCGTCTTGTTTTATCAATGGAATTTTTCCACTTTTATAATCAATAACAAAAAGCTTATCACCGAATTTGTCGATTCTGTCTATCTGCCCCTCCAAAACAAAGCCTTCAAACTCAGTTTTAAGAGATATCTCTTTGGCATGAACGAGGTATCCTTGCGCAAATCTTTTGACCTCATTTTTAACAAAAGCACCTAAGCGTTCCATCCATAAATCAGAAAAGTACTCCCACACTTCATGGCTATTTTCTTCTTTTAAAAACTGTTCAATTTTGGCGCATAAGCTTTTTTCATCCATCAAAGTATTGTCTTCAAACGCTCTCTCCAAAGCTTTATGAAGATAACGCCCCACATCAGACTCTGCGATGTCACTACTTGGCATTTTTGCCTCTTTAAGCATTGCAATATACTTAAAGTAAAACTGTCGTTGACAGGTCAGTAATGTTTTCAGTTTTGTAGCAGAAAGTGGTGTTTGGGTTAAATCATAAGTACCTTCAAGAAACGCTACGTCATAGCGCTCTTTGGAAGCATGCCCATCAAAGAGAAGAGGATAAAAAAGCTTTTCATCTACTTTTTTATCGGTAAACTTTAACTCATCTAAAAATCGTGAAGGCATTGATGTTTCGCTTTTAACATACGAAATAGCAACCTTTGAAGCTTTGTTAAATAACTGATGATAATAATAGCGTTGTAAATTTTCTCTGTCTCTTTTCGTAGGAAGCTTCGATTGTGCGCGTACAGCTGAAGATAAAAAGAGGTCTTTTTGACTCCGCTTTGGCACAAACTCGTCATTAAAATCCAAAACAATCACGCCCTTATACGCAACACCTCTGGTTTCTAAAACACCGAGTACCGTTACTTTACCGCCTCGAACATCATCACGTGACTCGGCATTAAGACGATTGAGAAAAAGTTTAACAATTTGCTCAAACTTCAAAGGCACTAAGCGTTCCAAAAAGTGGGTGAAGCGAAAAAACGCCTCTTGAAAGAGACTCTCCTCGCCTTCTTTTTCGTCCATCAACCATAACTTTTTAAGAATTTCTAAGGCATCGTTAGGCGCTATTTTTTGACTCCACACTGCTTTACATGTAAAGATAAATTCCTCTTCAAGCCCTAGTCTAGAAGCGCGTAGTCTATCTTCAATTTCATCGTACCGAATGACCTTTTCCAAAGCAGAAAGACGCTTATAAAAATGACTCTCTCGAAGTGATATCCCCATAGCAAAGTTAAGATTGTTCAGTCTATCCATGGCTCGCAAATTATCGGCAAAACCCTCATCGGGCAAAACAACAACGATATCTTGTGGCGCAATGCCTTCTTGCACAAATTGTTCAATACAACTTTGTGCATAGGCAATTTGAGAAAGGCGATTGGCAAAACCATAGACTTGCACCTTCGCGTCTATATCCTTAGCATCGTTTACATATACTATCTTCTTATCGCTAAGATTGATTTCATAGTGTTTATCATGCTCAAGAAAAATCCCTAGTGTTTCAAATACATCAACCATTTTTTGATTGTATTGATTAATATTTATCTTTACATATAAAGGAGTGAGTTGTGCCATTTTCATCAAAAGCTCGACTTCGAACTTACTCAAAAATCCTTCCAAATGAACCCGAATACCGACTGTTTTTTTCACATAAGCTTCATTGAGAACGTACACGGAAGGCAAGGTAATTTTGTCATAAAAGTTTTGTTCACTCAAAAGTTTCGTGTACTTTTCCAAAAGCTTTTGAAGAACCTCCAAATGCTCTGCATAATGTTCATACGTGTCTACGGACATCAATGTATCAATAGGCACTTTTTCATAAGAGAGCTCTTCAAAAAACCGAAAAAGATACGATGAATTTTTCAAAAAAACTAAAAAATTTCTCTCGATATGAAGCAATTCAAACGTCGAAAACTTTGAAGCTTCGCTCATCAGAAGAACACGCATATCATCATCTACCAAAGAAAGATTTGGGACAAGCACTGATTTTTGTTCTAACTCTTGTATGGTGATGGCTTTGGGTAAAAGCGTATTGGTATTTAAAAAAGTGTTATAAAAAGAGCGTACAGCTCTTGAGCTAGAAAAGACTTCTAACATGATACCTGCCTATAAAATAATTCTATCCAATACATGATTAATGGGAGTTTTTGAGCGGAAAACAGGGAAAAAATGCCTGTTAAAATTATCCTTAAAGGATTAAGACTTTGGTGTCATAAACAACTATTATGGGCTTTATATTCATAATAGTTGTTAGGATTTATTTTGTGGCATAAACTTCATATTTACTATAGCCCTTAAAGTCACCCACTGTAATTTTCGTTAAAATCTGCCAGCGACCTGGTTTTTGCACTTCAATAGTATCGAAAACATAATTGCCGTTTTCTACTTTAGATGGATTCATCTGTTTATTGTCTTTGTTCGTTTCTGGACGACTTAACAGAAGCATTACAGAAGCATTTTCAACGGTTTGACCACTTTGTTTATCAATAAGCTTAATAGAAATACTATTTTGACCCATCGTAAAACTCTCAGTAGAATACGTTAAATCAAATTTAGCATTAAATTTTTCCTGAAGAGCTATAATTTCATTGATATTTTCATCAACTTTTTGATACTTTTCCATATAAAAAGTATCCATCTCTACAGGATTATCTAGTGCTATTTTAATAGTCCAGCCACACGCAAACACTATTCCTAAGATACTCCCCACAATGGCATGAGGCCAATAGTTTCGTTCAATTTTTGCTTTAGACACTTTTTTTCATCCTCTTTCGTATAATCAAAATAGCCATTATGACTAAAAATCCATAAATGAAAAATTTGAATATATTGATAGTATTTTTATTGGCACTTCCAATAGAACTTTCTAATTTTATCTTTCTAAAATCAGCAATTTGGTCAACTATATCCCCATACCCATTTAATAATGCAGCACTAACGCTTATATCTTTTTTCTTTCCCGTTAAAAGTGGAAGTATAGTTCCCGTCCATGGAAGTGGGGAGAGCATTGATTCTTTATCAAATTCACGATTTAAATCTGGAGAATTATAAATATCTACTTTTTGGTCTTCTAAAAAAAGTGTCAAAATGGCATAAGGAGGAGTGATATTCTTTGAAAAGTTTTGTTCATGAACTACAATGTTTTCACCATTACCACTTTTCTTAGCAATGAGATAAACCTTGACACCACTTTTTTGAAACAGTTCTTGACCCATCTCTTCTATTTTTTGTGCTGTTCTCTCTTCTATAACCTCTTCATTGATAACAAATTCCTTTGCAAGAGAATAGAAAGGTAAAAATAGAAAAAGGCAAAAGAGGATTAACCCTTTTGCCTTTACATGTAAGAACTTATTCATTAACCAATAAATAAGTGATTTGCTGTTAGAACAGCCCATGCACTCACTACTGCCATGCACACTAAACCAATTACGATTATTTTATCCATATTGTCAGCCATTATTTATCCCTTACTTCTCTATAACTTTTTGATTCGCATTTGCTACATCTCTCATTTTAAGAGCTTGCGGATCAGTTATTTTATATGGTTTATCTGCAACGGCTTGCTGCGCACCAAGACCCCAGAACGTAAGCCCCGCAAGGATAGATAGTAAAAGCACTGTTGCAATTAACATACCTGTAATTCCATGAAGCCCAAATATATTTCTATTTGTATTTTCCATGTTAATCCTTATTTAGCTAAAGAATGCACATACGTGCCAACAGCAAGTTTTTGTACATTGGTTAAACGACCATCATTAAACTTAGGCATATTTCCAATAGCACCTTTTTTGCCCATTCCAAGAACGTTAACAACAAACTGTGCATCACCATAGTGACTGATATTTGCTGATTGTCCGTCCATACCCTTACCATCTTCTCCATGACACGCAGAACACGTTGCCCAAAGTGCACGACCTGTTTCAACTAACGCTGAATTTTTTGTTTTCTTTGCACTTGAAACTTCTTGCATCATGAATGCAGCTACCGCTGTAGCACTCTCTTTATCCAACAAGCCTGCTGGCATTTCGCCAAGAGGATAATCCGAACCTTTCACACCATTAAGAATAGCGCTTATTACGGCTTCTTCATTACCCCATTTTGCTAAATTGGCAGCTTTTCCATTCATGCCATCACCTGTCACACCATGACAAGGAGCACATTGAACTAAAAATACACCCTCACCCATACCCATAAGCGTTGCTTGATCTGGGTTGGAGAATTTACTTTCAAATTTGGTGTTATAACTTTTTACTTCTTCGTTATATTCTCCAATTTGTGAGTAAGCGCTAAGAGGATATCCAGCAAGAAAATACCATAATCCCCAAACTATTGTTCCTATAAACGAAAGTGCCCAGCCTATTGGTAGAGGATTTTTATACTCACCAATACCATCCCAATTATCTTTAGCTAATTCTCCACCACTTTTGTCATTTTGCATCTGTCTTAAATACTTACCAATAACAAAAACAGAGATAATTATAATTGCTGCTGCACCGATGAGCGCCAACAAGTTTACATTGTCATTCAGCCAATTCATATATTGCTCCTCTTTATTCTTTCTCTTTGTTTAACGGTGATATTTCTTCAACGGGTAGATCATTGATATTATCATTTAAAGCCATATTGGAATATTTTTCATAATTTCTAGTCCCTGTCTTTTCATCCCTATAAAGATGATAGATATACGAATACAAAATGACGGCTAGAAAAATCGTAAAAAATATATATCCATAAGCTTGTAGCTCCCTAATTGTTTCCATATTCACCGTTGACACCTTACTTTAAGCTATTTAGATAAGCGATGATAGCAACAATTTCTTTGATCTCGCCTCTTTTAAATGCATCTTTTACTTCTTGGCTTTTCATATCAGCAACAATAGCTGCTGCTTCTGCAAAAACCACTTTTTTAGATTCATCATATGTGCCAAGAGTTGGCATATCAGGTTTATCATAAGGAACATTGAATACAGTTTTAACAGTATACGCTTCTGCATAAGCTGTTTCTATATCTGCATTGTTACTAAACATATGCTTATACGCTGGCATAATTGAACCAGGAACAACACTTTTTGGATTTAGCATATGATATTCATGCCAATCACTTGTGCGATAATTTCCAACTCTCATCAAGTCTGGACCTGTTCTTTTTGAACCCCAAAGGAATGGTCTATCATACGCATACTCACCACTTAAAGAGTACATACCATATCTATCTGTTTCAGATTTAAATGGACGGATGAGTTGTGAATGACAAGCATTACAGCTATCTTTAATATAAGTTTGACGACCTGCAAGTTCTAATACTGTATACGGTTTTGTTCCAACAACAGGACGAGCGCTTTCCATAAAGTTTGGAAGGATTGTCACAATACCTGCATACGCTATCACCAAAAATACACCTACCGCAAAAAAGAATGGATTTCTTTCTAACCAATGAAACATTTTCCTCTTCCTCCCTTACGCTGACATAGGTGAAGCATTTTGAGGCTCGCTCGAAATGTCTTTACCAGCAGTGATAGTTTTATACATATTATACGTAAACATTAAGAAACCAACAAGATACATTAATCCGCCCGTTGCACGAATGGCATAGTATGGTATTAAAACTGTAACTGTGTCGATAAATGAATAGGCAAGGTTACCAAATTGGTCCGTTGCTCTCCACATCATACCTTGTGTTATACCAGCAATCCACATACTTGAGAAATACAATACAATTCCTGTTGTTTGCAACCAAAATTGTGCTTCCATCAATTTTTTGCTAAATAATTCTTTTTTGTACATACGAGGAGCCATGTGGAAGAGTGCTGCCATAAGCATAAAGCCAACCCAACCCAATGTACCATCATGAACGTGACCTGGAATCCAATCTGTAAAGTGCGCTAAAGCATTCACTGATTTAATCGCTTGGATAGGACCTTCAAGTGTACTAAACATATAAAAAGTCGAAGCTAAAATCATAAATTTAATCAATGGGTTTGATTTTAGTTGTCCCCATTCACCTTTCATGGTAAGCAGCATATTAATAGCACTACCCCAAGATGGAAGAATAAGAATAATAGAGAAAATTGATCCCATAGTCTGAACCCAATCAGGAACAGTAGAATATAACAAGTGGTGACCACCTGCCCAAAGATAAACAAACATCAATCCCCAAAAAGAGAGTAATGATAGTTTATAAGAATATATAGGTTGACCAGACTCTTTTGGCAAGAAGTAGTAACTCATCGCAATGATAGGCACTGTAAAGACAAATGCCACAGCATTGTGTCCATACCACCATTGAACCATTGCATCATTAGTACCTGCATACATTGAAACGGAGTGATACCATTTACCCATGCCTGAAACAAAATAAGTAGGAACTTCCATGTTATTGAAAAGATAAAGCATAGCAACACCTAAGAAGGTTGCTATAAAATACCACATAGAGATATAAAGTGTTTTTTCACGTCTTATACCAATAAGACCAAAAATACTTACACCCCAAAGAACCCATAAAACAACAACTCCAATATCAAGTGGCCATTCTAATTCTGCATACTCTTTAGAAGTAGAAATTCCTAAAAAGAGCGTTACAACAGCGGTTAGTATAACAATCATATAAATCCAAAAATGGAGTTTACCAATGATCATCAAAAACTTTGATTCTGCCATTGAAACTTTTAGTACTCTCTGCCCGATATAGTACCATGTTGCAAAAACACCGCTTAACAAAAATCCAAAAATTACCCCAGATGTATGAAGTGGTCTTAAACGACTGTAAGTACCATATTCACCTGCTAAGTAATTCAACTCAGGGAAAGCCATTTGATAGGCGATTACCACACCTATTAACATACCAATGATCCCAAATAGAATCGTTGAGTAAGTAAAACATTTGGCTACCGAATAGTCATAGTTTAATGCATCTCTTGCCTGCATCAATTCCTCCTGCTTGTATTTTTATGTCACAAAAATATCACATAATGTAGAAATTATAGTGAAGGTTATATACAACGAAGCTTAATAAGATTAAATTTGTGTTAAATAAAAAAATATTAAGAAAATATTAATATTAGATTTCACCCGTATTTATTTTGTATCCGAGTCCTGGTATATTTTTAATAAATTCTTTATCTGTTTTTTCTCTAACTCTTTTAATAAAAGTTCTAATAGCAGAATCTGTCACTTTCTTATTGGTCCAAACGTCTTTTTTAATATCATCATGCAATACAAAAACTCCAATATTTTTAACTAATACAGAGATAAACAATAATTCTTTTTTCGTCAAAAATATCGTCTTCCCCTCTTTAACTAGTACTCGTCTATTTTTATCGAACTGATAGCCAAGCCCTAATGTTACCAAATCATTATGTGCCAATAACTCTTTTGATATTGTTTTCAAAACTTTAAGGAGCTCATCTGGATCAATTGGCTTAATGAGATATTTATCAATACCTACATCTATAGCACTCAACAATCTCTCTTTTTCACTAAAGGCACTCAAAATGACAATAGGCGTTTGTTTTGAAATGTTTTTTATTTCTTTTGCCATAGTTAAGCCATCAACAATTGGCATCATAATATCAGTAATGACAATATCGGGTTTATACTTTTTAAATTTCTTAAGGCCATCATCTCCATCACGCGCAACAATAAATTTAAAAAACTCGTCCCCAATTGCACTTTCAAGTGCTTCTCTTAAATCTTGTTCATCTTCAACAAAAAGAACGGTTAGTTTTGATAGTTCGCTCATCTTATGCCCCCTTTGTGATTTTAATTGGAATGGTAATTGTAAAACAAACACCCTTATTTATATTAGTGGCTACTATCGTTCCCATCATGCTATTTTTAATAATCATCTCACTCATATACAATCCAAGACCTGTACCAACACTTGAATGTTTTGTCGTAAAGTAAGGCTCAAATATATTATCTAAAATATTTTTGTCAATTCCACCAGCATTATCGCATACTTTAATTATAGCATCTCCATCAATAGATGTGTCAATTTCAATGCTGATTAATTTATTTTTTATCTTTTTACCACAAAAGGCGTCATTCGAGTTATTGATAAGATTAATAATTACTTGAGAAAATTCATTAAAGTAGCCTTTTACTTGAATATCATTTTTAACAACTACCCTAATTTCTATTTGATTTTCTTCAATGGTTCCCCGCATAATATCGACTGCTTCTTGCGCTACAAAACTGAGTGAAAAAATCTCACTTTGACGTTCTGGTCTAAAAAAATTTCTAAAATCTTCTATGGTATCTGACATTTTATTAATAATTTTCTTGGCATGTTCATAACTATCTTCAAAAAATAAATCTTGTTCAGTTTCTGTTCGATGATACAGTTTATTCATCTTATAAAGTGTGATATTAAGCTCAGAGAGGGGTTGTCTCCATTGGTGTGCGATATTGGCAATCATCTCACCCATTGAAGCAAGACGAGATTGTTGAAATAAAAATCTATCTTTTTCTCTATTTTTTTCAACTTCTTCTTTAACTCTTTCTTCAAGTGTTTGATTTAAATCTAAAAGCTCTTTAGTTTGCTCATCTACTCTTTGCTCCAAGGTAACATTGAGTTGTTCCAACTCTTTTTCTTTTAGTACTAACGTTTCTGTTAAACAAATACTCTGCGTTACATCATAACGAATAGCAATAAACTCTTCAATGTCACCGACTTCATCCAAAATAGGAAAAACTGTCGTATTGACATAAAAAGTGGTTCCATCTTTCGCTAAATTTTTTACCGTTGATTTATAGGCTTTTTTTTGAAGTATTGTTTGCCATAATTCTTTAAAAGTTGAGGAAAGAACATCAGGATGCCTTACAATATTATGATTTTTGCCTACAAGTTCTTCTTTGGAGTACCCAGAAATTTTGCAAAACTCTTCATTTACAAAAGTGATAATGCCATTAATATCTGTTTTGGAGATAATATTGCTATTTTCTACAGCAGATTGATACTGTTCTAATTTCATGCAATAACGGCGCAATAGCCCAAATATGACATATATAAACCATAAGCAACAATCACTAACCCTGCCACCTTAATCATCACTTCTCTAAAATTACTACCGCGTAAAAACCCTACTATAAAACCAAAACCAAGAAGAGCTGGCATCGTAGAGAGCCCAAAGATAGCCATCACAATACCTCCCCAAAGAAGTGAACCTGTTGTTGCTGCGGTTGCTAAAAAGAAATAGACTAAACCACAAGGCAAAAAACCATTGAGTATGCCTAGTCCATAAAAACTCAAAATTGATTTTGAATGTATGAGGTTTGAAAATATTTTTTTGATAGCAGGATTAAAGGCGATAGACGATTCTAGGGAAGTTAGAAATTTAATTTTACCCATCAAAGAAAGCCCCATAAGCACCATAAGAATACCAATAATAAAGTAAAAATACCCAGCCGAATGTGCTGAAAACGTAAAAACACTTCCCAAATATCCAAAAAGCATTCCAAGCACAATATAGGATGTAACCCTACCCATATTGTATATCAAATGGTAGAAAAACTGACCAAATGAAGAGGTGGAAGTATCTATTTTAGCGCTGCTATAAGCAACAACAAATCCTCCACACATACCAATGCAATGACCCATACTTCCTAAAAAAGCAACACTGATAATTGCTGTAAAGTCTATTGCATTGATGGCATTACTCCGTTAAAGTCTCTTAGCGAACTCTTCAAATATATATTTACTCTCATGAGGCCCTGGACTTGCTTCTGGATGATGTTGTACCGAGAAGATAGGTGAATCGTTATAATCTAATCCCTCAATTGTATTATCAAAAAGATTAATATGTGTCACTTTAGCGATAGCACATACTGATTCTGGTACATTGTAATTATGGTTTTGAGCTGTTATCTCCACTACGTTAGTCGCTAGATTTTTAACAGGGTGATTGCCACCATGTTGACCAAATTTGAGCTTATACGTTGGATGTCCATGCGCAATGGAAAGTAACTGATGTCCTAGACAAATCGCAAACATAGGAACTTTTGCTTCTATTAATTTAGCTATTTCTGCCGCTTCTTTTTTGAGAATTAAAGGGTCACCCGGTCCATTTGAGAGAAACAAACCTTTAATTTCGCCAGACTTATAACGCTCTATAATATCTGTGGCACTAAAATCATGAGGAATAACTTCAACTTCTAATCCAGTTTCACATAATTCATTTAAAATATTGCGTTTGATACCAAAGTCAACAGCAACGATTTTTTTGCCCAGTTTATGAGAGGCTTTGCGATAAGACTGAATATCTGCATCCCAAGCACCACTTACATGTAAATAAGATTCTTTCGTGCCCACTTTTTCAATGTAATTGACATCTTCAATTCTTGGACTTGCTTGCAACATCGATTTGAGTTGTTCTTGGTCACAAATTTCTGTCGAAGCAATCATCATCTTAGGACCTAAATCTCTAATCATCTTCGTAAGATATCTTGTATCAATATCACAAATACCCATACTTTGATGCTTTTTCAAGAACTCTGAAATAGAGGCAGTGGACCTAAAATTAGAAGGAGTTTCACTTAAACTTCGCACAAACATACCACAAGAATGTGCAGTAGAACTTTCCATATCATCATCATTAGTGCCTACAATACCGATTTCTGGCATCGTAAAAACAATAAATTGTCCTGCGTAACTCGGGTCGCTCATAATTTCTTGGTAACCACTCATAGAAGTATTAAAAACAATTTCTCCTGTTTTTGTTCCTTCCATACCAAAACTTTTTGCCTCTAAAAAGATACCGTTTTCAAGATAAATCCATATCGGTTTAAGTTCTATACTCATACTAGCATACCTCTGTGTCTAAGTTCTTCCTCATAAAGTCGCTCAAAAACCAAGTCATACTCTTCAGACCCTGGAACAAGTTTTCTCTTATAATGAGAAATTTTATCCGCAACATCATTTTCAATTTCTTCAAAATTAGCAAGATAATCTTCCATAGCTGTATACACAACATTTTTAACACGGTTTTCAGATACATTGTATTCAATGTAATCTTTCTTCCAACATGTTTCTAAAATTTCATGCGATATACTGTTAAATCTATCTTCATATGACAAAATAACATCATACTCTTTGGCTAATTTTTTCTTGATAAGCCAAAACATGCTTCTTCTATCAACCCTTTGAAACTCCATCTCATCTTCATTTTGTTCCAAAATTTCTGCAACTCTCTCTTCGAGAGCTGTTTCTTTTTTAATATCAGCAATAATAAAATCTTCTGCAACTTTTGCAACAGGCTCTAGGCCCTTCAACATTGTAACAAATCCACAATTTAAAATATCAATTGCTATCTTGTTCGCAATGTAGGGGGCATGAGGTAATCTGATTTTCATCAATAAACCTTACTTTAGAATTTTCAAGCATTCTATCGAATATAAGGTAAATATCTGTTTAGTTGTTACTCTTTTGTTTGATTGCTCTCTTCAAAGGGAGGGCCTATTTTGAGTTTTTGGGTGATTTCAGAGGCTTTTTTGGCATCCATCTTGGCTAAAATTTGTGATATTTTTTTAGCAGGTAAATTAAATAGAAGAGCTGCAGCTTCATGCACTGGAAGCTTTTCCATAATAGCAGCAGCAGAAGCATCCTTCATTTTTGTATACATTTCATCTATTTTCTCATTCTTTTTAGATTCTATGAGTTCCAAAAGTTTTTTATTCTCTTCAAGCATGAGAGCGATTTTTTTTTCTTTTTGTTCTATCTCTTTTTTAATTTTTTCTATATTATTTTCTTTTTCTTTCAAAGTAGCTTTTTGTTTATCAAAAAGTACATTGGTAGCCCCTTGCAAGGCTTCAAAGGACTGTCTTGATTCATCTATTTTTTCGACTTCTTTTAAAAGTTCTACTTTGCGATCTTCAAATACCTTTGTACAATCAACCGTTTCGCCAAAAAGTAGCACACTTAAAAGTAAAATCAAAAATAGCTTCATTTATTGACCTTTTTTATTGGTATCGTTTGCAAAGAGCATGGTTGAAATCTCATCCAAATCTAATTGCTCTTGTCTTTTCATTTTATTGATAAATTCTTGGAGTTCTTGTTCTTCTAAATAGTTTATCTTTTCATAATCTATATGCACTTTTTTGTAGTCAAGTTGTAGTTTTTTAGTCACACTTTGCGCTATTTCCAACTCTTGCTCATACCTTTTTTTATCTCTGTTTAAAATTCTCTTTTGTTCACCTACCAAAGAGAATAGTGATATAGTGCCATTTTGGGGCATTTTTACATTCACTATCTCTTCGTAAATAGAGGTGATTTTATGAGAAATCATTCGTTCTTTATTTTGATTTTTGAGTAACTCTTTTTCAATAGCATCTCTTTTTTGCTTTCTTACTTTTGCTATTTTTGAGAACTTACTCTTCATCTGCTACATACCTTACATGTAAACTCACAAAATAATGGTATCGTTCCTATCAGGACTCGTTGAAATTAACCCTATTTTAGTACCTGTTATTTCTTCAAGTCTAGCAAGATAGGCTTTAGCAGTTTGTGGTAAATCATCATATTTTCGACATCCCACAACACTGTCCCAACCATCCATTTCTTCATAAATTGGTGTTACATTATTTAAATCTTCTGGCAAAGTTTCGACTCTTTTACCTTCTATTTCATAAGCAACACAGATTTTAATCTTAGGAAATCCATCCAAGACATCAAGTTTCATAATAGAAAGATCATCGCATCCATTGATACGACTAGCATATCTACAAGCAACAGCGTCAAACCAGCCACATC
>JAFLKZ010000109.1 GCA_019162915.1 Campylobacteraceae bacterium | reverse complement strand
CGTAAAATTGCCCTTAAATTGATAGAGCAAAAAGAGGTAGGAACATTGGCTAATTGTATGGCATGTCATACGAGTGCCAATAAGGGAAATTATAGTGAGCGCAATATCGTTATACCAAATTATGGGAGTTGGAAATGAAAAAAATCTTAGTGTGGAGCGTTTTTACAAGGCTCTCACATCTTTTGATGATGGTCTTTATGTTAGCCGTCTTTTTGACACCAGAAGTGAAAAGTCTTTTAAGTTTACATGTAGCGCTCGGTTATGCTTTAGCGGTCTTGTTTATCTTTAGAATTCTTTGGGGTTTACTAGATATAAAATATTCAAAATTTAAAGATTTCAACTTCAACCTTTTGGATTTAAAAGAGTATCTTTTCACCATTTTTGGCAATAAAAAAGAGTACGTTGGACATAACCCTGCGTCAAGTTACGCGATAATAGCGATGATCGCACTGACTCTTTTAGCCGTTGCTTCAGGCGCTTTAGCGTATGGCGTGAAAGAAGGTATGGGGATATTTTCTTTTATGAATCACACGCTTTTTCGGGATATGAAACTTTTTAAAGAAATACATGAGTTCTTTGCAAACGTTTTGATGTTTGTTATCTTTGCACATATTGCAGGGGTTTTACTGGATAAAATTTTACACAAATCAGACGCGCTACAATCCATGATAGATGGTAAAAAAGAAGCGAAGGAAGAGGGCTTACGGTTGAGCTTTTTTCAAAAGATAATGGGTGTTTTATGGATAGCACTTTCTATTGCTACCTTGGGGTATCTCCTTCTTGCTCCGAACAGTTTATTGATGAGTGATGGCAATCAAAAAATAGATTATGAGAGAGAACATGCTGCTTTTTACAAAGAGTGTATTAGCTGTCATACACTCTTTCCTCCCTTCTTGTTGCCACAAAAGTCGTGGATAAGCATGATGGACAATCTTGAAAATCATTTTGGTGATGATGCTTCACTTGATCCTGCAACTACCCTTTCTATCAAAGATTTTTTAGTAAAAAATAGTGCTGAGTCTTCGACAAAAGAGTCAGCTTTTCGTATCCTAAGTAGTCTGCAAAATGATAAAAATTATAGGGCGATAACGGATACACCCTTTTGGAAAAATAGACACAAAAAAATAGATAAAGCGGTGTATGAAACAGCAGAGATTGGAAAACCATCGAATTGTAAGGCATGCCATGCTAATATCGAAAATGGTTTACTCAATAATAGAGATATTAAAAGGCTATAAATGAAATTATTGTTAATTTTTTTACTCGGCATTGCACTTTATGGTGGACATGATACTAAAAAAGAGTATCACATGAACAAAGATTTGACACATTTGGATTTGGGCAAAGAGCAAAAAGAAGCTTTTAAAGAGATGCTCAAAAAATTTCAACATGAGATAGAAGAATTTAGAGAATTTAAAGAGAAAATTAACGCTAAAAAACAAGCACTTTTTTTAGAAGATACTTTGGACACAGAATTACTGGGAAAACTCAACATGGAGCTTTATCAAAAAGCGAATAAAACAGAAAATAAAATGCTTGCTAAAATGCACGAATTTTTAACCAAAGAGCAACGCTCTTTGTTTATACGTTATTTTGAAGAGTGGGAAGTTCAATGAGTGAAAAAATATTATTGATTGAAGATGATGTGGAGATGCAGACATTGATTGGTGATTATCTTCAAAATTACGATTTTGAGGTCATCGCTTATGCTAAACCCAAAGAGGCATTAGCCCATCTTCAAACCAATCCGAACCACTATAAAGTCATTATTTTAGATTTAATGCTGCCGCAGATGGATGGCTTTGATGTGTGTCAAAAGATACGAGAAATGAGCAATGCCCATATTATCATCTCTTCGGCTAGAGGTGAAATGAGTGATAAAATCTTAGGGTATGGTTTGGGCGCTGATGATTATTTAGCCAAGCCGTATGAGCCAAGGGAACTTGTTTTAAAAATCAACTCATTTTTAAGAAGAGAGACGAAAGCGCATCATAAAGTAGGTGATTTTGAAATCAATGAAAGCAAAATGGAGATTTCAATGGAAGGCTATGTGCTTGAATTAACCAAAATAGAGTTTGATATCTTGCATCTTTTTTTGATCAATACTAACAAAGTTTTTTCAAGGGAAGTCATTTTTAATGCGCTCAACACCATCAGTTACAACGCTAAAGATAGAACGGTCGATATGCATATCAGCAATATTAGAAATAAAATAAATGATGACTCAAAAAATCCAAAATACATCAAATCAGTTTGGGGTGTTGGATATAAATTTATAGGATAACTCATGTCCATATTTAAACAAATTATTATTCTCTTTATCGCAAGTCTTTCTTTGATGATTTTTGTTTCCAATGAAACCAACGCCATCACACAGTCAAAAATTGAACTTTTACTGAAAGAAAAGTATCAGCAATCCTCTGTGGAACTTTTTAAATATCTCTCAAATAACGATAAAAATGGTTTAAATAAAAAATTAAAAGAGTTGAATTTTAGTGTGATTGATGAATTTAAATTGCATCTTTTGACTTCCACTGTGCTTTATGAAAACACTACTTCTTTTGGTGAAATTAAGATTTTATTAGATAAAAATGAACGTTATTTACTTTTTTTAAGTTATCTGGACGAAACGCTTTTGGTGCAAGATATGGCACAAGAAGAGAATTTTTCACAGAAAAGTTTTTTGGGATATCTTATCTTTGCTGATATCTTTATTCTAGGCGTTATCTTTTTATTGATTTTAAAAATTCTTTTTCCGTTGAAAAAAATATCGAAAAATATCAAAGAATTTGGAGATGGCAATTTACATGTAAGGATGGAAAATTTAGGTCATAATGAGCTAGGTAAACTCACCCATACTTTCAACGATATGGCTGACAATATCGAAGCACTCATTCACGCACGTCAAAGATTGCTACGCGATATCGGACATGAACTGCGCACACCTATCGCAAAGTCCAAATTAGCTTTAGAAATGATAGGCGAGGGCAAATACCAAAAGATACTCAAACGGGCCATTGTCCAGATAGATGAAATGACGGGTGAACTTCTCAATATCGAAAAACTCAATGCTCATATTGATGACTTAGTCATAACAACATTTAATGTTGAAACGCTTATTTCTGAAGCACTTTCAAAGCTTTTTATGGAAGATGAAATGGCTTTTGATATGGCGATAGATGAGAATTTTAACATCACTGCAGATTTGAATTATCTCTCCATTGCACTTAAAAATCTTATTGATAATGCTTTAAAATACGCTACGCAAAAGCCTATTGTGATTGAAGTCAAAGGGCGTACCATTTTTGTGAAAAGCCAAGGTGCTAAACTTGAACATGATTTGGCATTTTATTGTGAAGCATTTGCCCAAGGGGATAACTCTCGACATCAAGAAGGTTTTGGATTGGGGTTGAGTATTGTGAAGAAGATTTTGGATAAACATGGCTTCAAAATGAGCCTTACATGTAAAGAGGGTTGGAATAGTTTTAATATGGAGTTATGAAAAATGGACAAAATTTGGGTACAATAGAAACAATAATGAATATTTAAGGAAAATAATGTCTTTTGAAAAACTAGGTTTGGTATCTAGCATACTAACCGCTATCGATGAATTAGGGTATAAAAAACCTACCCCTGTGCAGACTAAAGTTATCCCCGTTGCCCTAGAGGGACGTGATGTGATGGCAACTGCACAAACTGGAACAGGAAAAACGGCTGCTTATGCATTACCGATTTTGCAACTGTTAGGAAAAAAAGAGCAAAAATCAACCACTAAAAAAGCAATCCGCGCACTTATCCTAGCTCCTACGAGAGAACTTGCGATGCAAGTAGGCAAAAGTGTTGAAGCGTATGGCAAAGATATGGACTTGACCAGTGGTATGATTTGTGGTGGTGTTAAACTTACCCCACAAGTTAAGAAACTTGAAAAAGGTTTAGATATTTTGGTCGCAACGCCTGGCCGACTGATAGAACATATTACCGCAGGAACGGCTAACCTTTCCAAAGTAGAAATACTGGTTTTTGATGAGGCAGATAGAATCTTAGATATGGGATTTTGGGCTGAAGTTGAAAGTATTTTAGCACTGCTTCCAAAAAAACATCAAACGATGCTTTTCTCCGTAGGACTCACTAAATCAGTCAAGCGCCTCTCCGAAATTAGTATGAAAAAACCACTTAAAATAGAGATAAACAATAACGGCGATTTAGCTAAAAAAGTCACACAAACCATTTACGTGTGCGACAAAGAGAAAAAAACAGCCTTATTGTCTTTTATGATAGGCTCACAAAACTGGCATCAAGTCTTGGTTTTCACCAAAACGAAAATAAGCGCTGATGAGGTTGGGGAATATCTTGAAGCGAGTGGCTTGCAAACGCTGGTCTTGCATGGTGATAAAACACATAGCCAACGAACTAAAGCACTCAAAGATTTTAAAGCAGGTTCCATTCGTGTACTCGTTGCAACTGACATCGCCTCTCGTGGACTTGACATTGAAGATCTTCCTCACGTCATCAACTATGAACTCCCAGGAGAAGCCGAAGACTACGTTCACCGCATTGGGCGAACAGGACGTGCGGGCAAAGAGGGCGTGGCTATCTCATTGGTGTGTAAAGAGGAAAAAAGTGTTTTAAAAGACATCGAGAAAATCTTAAAATATACACTCAAAGTAGAGTTTTATCCAGGTTACGAGACGAGTGAATGGATTAAAAAAGAAGCTAGCAAAAACACTATCAAAGGTAGAATAGAGCGAAGCAAAGAGAAAAAAAGTTTAAGTCCCAATAGCATCCTTGGCATGAGAAAGAAAAAAGCAAACGATAGAAATGCTGAGCGAAAAGCAACAGAGAAAAAAAGAAAAGATAAAAAAGGTAAAAAATGAAAATCGAACTTGAAAAATTAGCATATTTTAAAAATTTTATAGAAAAAGAAAAAGGCGCATTGGGTTGTAATTTGTATGTAATGATTTTGGTGATTGAGGCGTATTATGAGTTTATCTCTGAAGTACTCATTCCTAGTTCTTCAAGAAGCATGACACAGTTTAAACTTTTAGAAGAATTAAAGGCGTTAAAACTAGTTAATGAGCAAGAGTTTACCATCATGAATGAGACAAGAAAGCTTAAAAATGAACTCACCCATAGACTTGATTACATCGTTAATATCTCATATTTACATGACTTTAACAATAACTGTAAACTGACAAATAAACGTATTCCTGAAGACAAAGATGACCAGAGCGCCATTGATGAGTCGCTAAGGGACGCGCTTATTAAAAGTTACACGCTGATTGATGATCTTTTATATCCAAAGGTTTGCGAAGAACTTGAAAAAGTATAATTATGAAATTTAAGATAGCGAGTAAGCAGCATATCTCAAAAAACTGCTTGGTTTGTGGCATCGAAAATCCCTTTGGATTGAAGACAAAGTTTTATGAAACACAAACCAAAGAAGTTATCGCTATCTTTACCCCACACGATAAACTCCAAAGTTATCCTAACGTTTTGCACGGTGGCATCTCCGCGACTATCCTAGATGAAACCATCGGCAGAGCCATCATGGCACATTATGGACAAAATAGCTTTGGCGTAACCGTAGAGCTTAAAATCAAATACAAAAAACCAGTTCCTCTGGGTTGCGAACTTAAAGTCATAGGTCGCATGACAAGTGATAAAGGGCGCATCTACGAAGGCACAGGGGAACTTTTTCTTCCTAATGGTGAAGTTGCTGTCATAGCAGAGGGAAAATACATGAAACGAGATTTGAGCCAAATTGTTGAAAATGACTTTTTGGGCGAAGAATGGTTTACTTCTGATGGAATAGATAGGGATGAAATAGAAATTTAAAAGCTTTACATGTAAGGATATAAATGAACGAAGGTCAATCAAGAGTAAATGTACAAATCGGCAAAAAAGTTTCAATCGTCTTAAAGCAAGACCAACGTACTGGCAAACAAACGGAGGGCATAGTCAAAGACATCCTTACCAATTCTCCTACCCATCCTCATGGCATCAAAGTAAGGCTTCAAAGTGGTGACGTTGGAAGGGTTGCAAAGATTTTAGGATAAAAATATTTCCTAGATTGTTAAGACTTTATCAAGAGAGGTTAAAAAAACATTGAATTTATGAAGACAACCCTCTTTCTCCGACCATTCTCTAATATTTTCTAAATCAAATTCATTATGATTGGCTATCATGAGGGCTTGTTTTAATGTTTGCTCGGAATCCCAGTGATAATAGGATGCCAATCTATCTTTAATCGCATCTGTGACGGTAAGCAACCTTAACGTCCCTACATCAGTTTCGATGGTTGCTGTCGCTCTAATTAGTTCGTCACCTATCGCCAATGGACCAGTTGGAAATTCGATTGCATAAGTTGCATCTGGATGAGTAAAGTATCTATCGTGGTGACTAAACCCCAAATTTATCATTGTTTTCGTGATAGTTTTATGGTCTTCATTATAGTGATTAATGAAGTCTATATCATAAGATGTATACAGACCATGACTATAAATTTGCGTACAAAAACCACCCGATAATGTTGTTTTTATCCCGTTATCTTCAAGAGTTTCACATACAAAAGAAGCTAATTCTATCGGTGTCATCTCTTTAACTGTTTTCATTTGTTTGCTCCTTTATGATAGGCTCTAAAAAATCAGGTTTATTTTTTCTGCGTGGGGCAACTTTTGCTATCATTAAACGCTCAGCTAGTTCAGGCTCATAAGCCTCTCTCGCTTTTAACAACAAGGCTATAAGCTCACTCAAAAAAAAGTATCTTGGATTAAACTCATATAATCTTACCTTGCCAATTTGAAAACCCACTAAAACCCCACCAATTTCAAGTGCTTCAAGTTGCTTTGTTATTTGACTTGATTTTGTCCCAAAAAAAGAAGCTATCTCTGAAGCATAACCTTTTTTTCTTGCTAAAATGTATTGCAAAACATTTTCTTTATCGGCAGACCCCAAAAGTGCTTTCAATAGCATTGTAAACTCCTTTATAGTTTTTAATAACTATATTATAGTCTATAATAACTATTTTTTCAACCACGATGAATGAAAAAATTGGTTAGGTAGTTGATATTTTTTTGTGTATGATTTCTAAGGCTTCTTCAAAACCCTAAGCTTTGCCACCAAAAAATTCATTTTGACCAAATGCTTCAATATTTGTTGATTCCCAAAGTTTTCTAAAATTTTTTGCATTTTCTAAAATTTCTGTTTCTATTGAATTGCCAATGATTTTTTCAATAAATCCTTTAGACATAAGTTGAAGTGTTTCAAGGTGCAAATTTTGTAAATTTTCTCAAAGTTAAAAATTATCATAAGATGTATCTTTACACATAATGTGATATGGGAAATAAAAGGATTGATTGTTTAAAAGATACTTTAGAATGATAAGCGCTAACTCTCTTGATATAGTCATAGTTACCTCAATTCATAATTGCCACGAGCTGTAAAAGTTAAAAAGCCTTTATCTCTTAAAACTTGTAGTTGTTGACTTATTTTAAACTCGATATTGTGATTATGGGGATATTTGATTTGAAGATAAGGGATAAAGCTTAAAAGTTCTTGTCTCGTAAAATTTTTCTTATCAAGTTTTTCAATACATGCCATAATATCGATAATCCAACCTTTTTGCTCCCTGTAGCTTCCTTTAAAAAAAGCGTTTAGCCCAATTTTCTAGGATTTTATCTTTACTCTCAATAGTTTTATTTTTTGATATAAAATATCTTTCCACTTAAGGTCATAATTCAAAAAGAAAAAATTTGGGTTTTGGTGGCTTTGAAGTCGTTCAATTATCGTAGAATGAGCCCGATCAACGATTTTTTTATCCATCGAATCCTTTTTACTTTTGAGTTCATAATCTTCTTTACATGTAAAACAATAAAAATCAGCAACAGGTTTGTTGTTTTCGTAGTTACTCAAAATACTTCCACAACTTGGACAAAAAATATTTTCTTCCACCCAATTTTCAGTTAATATCCTTGCAATTTGCGAGTTGCTAGAATAGTTGATTGTAAGATTTTGGTTAAACGCTAAATTCATTGTTTTATAATTCTCTTGGTATTGTTGGAGCGAAGATCTTAGCAAATAGTATTTTTCTTCTTAAAAGGCTTCTAAGTCTTTTGGGTATAATGGCTACATTATCAGAAAGGCAAAATATGAGCGAATTTTTCAAAAGTGAAGCATTTATCCTTTATGGCATTCCTTTGCTTATTGCTTTAGCGCGTATTACCGATGTGAGTATTGGTACGCTTCGTATCATTTTTGTGGCTAAAGGGCTTCGTTACTTGGCTCCTATTTTAGGATTTTTTGAAGTAAGTATTTGGCTTGGGGCTATTTCTCAGGTGATGGAAAACATGACCAATCTTACCAACTTTTTTGCCTATGCGATTGGATTTTCGTTGGGTAATTATTTGGGTATGTATATCGAGAGTCGTTTGGCTATCGGGATGGTGGTGGTTCGTATTATTACGAAAAGCGATTCGAGTAACTTAGTTAGAGCGTTGCGCGCTATGCGTTATAGTGTGACCGTGGCAGATGCGCAGGGTAATAGTGGTGATGTAAAAATTATCTTTACGGTCATTAAGCGCTCCGGTATTAAAATGGTGCAGTCACTTATTTTGGAACATAACCCTCAAGCGGTTTATTCCATTGAAGATGTGAGACATGCGAGTGACCCTGAGTTTCCCTTTGAATCTCCACGTATGCAAAGAGGATTTGGTAATTTTTTTAGAGGACTAAGAAAATAGAGAAATGCATTGTTTATTTTCTCAGTCAAGGCTTCGAGTAATAGCAATCTTAGACGATAACGAGTTGGTCTTTACCTTCATTTTTTGCTTTGTATAATGCTTTATCTACTTTATAGACTAATCCATCTTGGCTCTCTGCGTGGGTTAATTCTCCCAAACCTAGGCTGATGGTTAGAGGTTTATTAATAAGCTCAAAAAGCTCTTGATCTTCCTTTATAGCGCTATTGATAGCATGTGCTATTTTGATGGCATCTTCTTTGGAAACATCAAGAAGCAGGATAGAAAACTCTTCACCTCCCCATCTTGCTACCATATCAGTAGTACGAAGATGTGATTTTAAAATCTGAGCAACTCTGGTGAGGGCTTGGTCTCCCGTTAAATGTCCAAGTGTGTCGTTGACATTTTTAAAATCATCAATATCGATCAGTATAAGGGTAATAGTTTTAATGCTTTTGTGATAAAGCTTATAAACTCTTTCAAAGTATTCATTAAACTTTCTGCGATTAGCAAGGCCGGTTAGTGCATCTTCACTTGCAAGTTGTACCAATTGTTTTTGGTAGATATTGATTGTATAAATAATAATTGCTGTGACCAATAACGTAATGATTAAAGAAGCGATAAGGTTGATATAAAAAGTCTTTCTCAAATCATCTATATATTCTTTTTTATTGATTTCTACCAGAAGATGAAGTTTGAGTTTGTCGATATATTTTGTATTTAAAAAGTATTCACCATCTTTATTCTCATATTCGTATTGACTGGTTTTATTGGCAAAGATATCTTCTTTAAGTGTTTTGAGACCTTCGATATGTGCGATATTTCCTCTTTTATTGAGTTTTTTGGAGAAAAGCATTATCTCTCCTTTATTATCCACAAAATAAACATCATATTTGTATTTTTCTTTAAAGGAATTTAGCATCTCTTCGATATTTAACAACCGTACCCCAACCCCCGTAGCGCCGATAAGTTTTTGATTGTAATCCATGACTTTATAATTGATAAACATCACTAGTGCATCACCTAAATGGATGTTATAGTCTAAGTTTACTTCGTAAGTTTCACTTTGTTTTTTAAAGTTAAAGTACCAATTATCCGCAACATTATTTACATTCACTACGTCGACAAGTCCTTTAGGTTGGTAGTAGTTTTTGGTAATATCTGAGACTAAAAATGTCGTAAAAACATCATATTTCTTTTGAATTTCATTAAGATAACGTACAATAGGAGTTGCATCTTTTTCTCCACTGAGTAACCAGTCTCTCATAAAGGTATCTTGCGCCATCAAAGAAGAAACTAAAAGTGGCTCAATCATGCGTTGTTGGATTTCAGTGTAGATGTTGTCAACCGATAAAGGTAAAGAAGTATTTTGCAGTTGGTCTTGTGCCGATTTGAGATCCGTGAAATAGTTAAACAGTGAACCAGCGATAGAAACTCCTAAAAGTAAGCTTGAAATGATAGCGACTATTTTGATTTTTAAGTGCATGCTTTCTCCTTTAAAGTCCGATTATAGCACAAAAAATCAGATAGATTGATAGAAATAATGTTAAAATAAGGGCATATATTAGGAGTGTTTATGAACATCGTCAATTTTAAAAATGTTAATGTAGCTTATGAAGAAGCAAATGTTTTAAATAACATCAATCTTACCATCCAAGAAGGTGAGCATACCGTTGTCTTGGGTGCCAATGGCTCTGGAAAATCGACGCTTATCAAGCTTTTTTCAAATGATTTGTATCCTCGATTTAGCACGGAGATGACCAAAGAAGTTTTTGGAAAAAAAGTTTGGGATATTTGGGAGCTGAAAAAGCATTTAGGTATTATTACGAATGATTTACATTATGAATTTACAGCACGCTCCCCTTGGCTTAGAGGTTTTGACGTCGTGATGTCAGGATTTTATAGTAGTTTTCATCTCTATGACCATCAAGCGTTTAGCCCTTTACATGTAAAGAAAGTGGAAGAGGTTTTGGCCTTTTTGAAGATAACACATTTAAGTGAAAAACCTATCTCACAGATGTCTACGGGAGAGGTTAGAAAGTGCATTATAGCGCGCTCTCTAGTTCACGACCCCAAAGCAATGATACTTGATGAGCCAACGGTGGGACTTGATATAAAAGCGCAAATCAATTTTGTCGAGATGATGCAAAAAATTGCGCAAGAGCGAACGGTTATTTTAATTACACATCACTTGGAAGAAATTTTTGAAGAAATTTCAAAAGTAGTTTTGATTAAGGATGGGACTATCTATAAACAAGGGAAAAAAGAAGAACTTTTAACAAGCGAACATCTCTCTTTTGTGTTTGATGTACCTTTACATGTAGGCTTGGAAAATGGCCGTTATTTTGTCAAACAAGTTCTTTAAACTTTTTCATAACCCTATTTAGATAAAATCACAAAAAATACACGAAGGATAATCATGAGTCAAATAACTGGAAAAGTATGGCATTTTGGTGATAACATCGATACTGATTTGATTATTGCGGCAAGGTACCTGAATACTTCTGACCCTAAAGAATTAGCTAGGCATGTCATGGAAGATGCAGATCCACAGTTTGTCAATAAAATTAAAGCAGGTGACATCATCGTTGCTGGCGAAAATTTTGGTTGTGGTAGTAGTCGTGAACATGCCCCTATGGCATTAAAAGCAGCGGGTATTAGTGCTGTTGTTGCAAAAAGTTTTGCACGTATTTTTTACAGAAATGCTTTTAATATGGGACTTCCTATCTTTGAACTGGATGAGTCAAATGAGATAAAAGAGGGCGATGTCATCAGTGTTTCTATGGAAAGTGGTGAAATAAAAAACAGTGAGAAAACTTATCGTTTTACTCCAATTCCTCCTTTTATGCAAGAATTATTAGCATGTGGTGGTTTGATAAATTATGCGAAAGTTGAGATGGCAAAGTGAAAAAAACTTATAAAATCGGTGTAATTAGAGGCGATGGCATCGGTCCTGAGATTATTGATGAAGCAATCAAAGTTTTAGACAGTGTGTGTGCTAATGAAGATTTTGAACTTCGTTATGAAGAGTATTTGATGGGTGGCGTGGCGTATGATTTTAAAGGTACGCCACTTCCTGATGAAACTATTGCGGGATGTTTACGCAGTGACGCTGTTTTATTTGGTGCGATTGGTGGACAAAAGTGGGATAACTTGCCACGTCAGTTTCGCCCAGAGAGCGGACTGTTAAAGCTTCGAAAAGAACTAGGACTTTTTGCAAATCTTCGCCCAACAACTGTTTTTGATGAACTTTTAGATGCAAGTACCCTCAAACCAGAAGTTTTAAAAGGGGTAGATTTATTTGTCGTTCGTGAACTCACAGGTGGTATTTATTTTGGTGAACCTCGTGGAAATGATGGCTTCACTGGCTACAATACGATGGTTTACACTAAGCCTGAGATAGAGCGCATTGCTAAAGTGGCATTTGAATCAGCTATGAAACGACGAAAAATAGTTTGTTCCGTTGATAAAGCCAATGTTTTGGAAGTTTCTCAACTTTGGAGAGATACCGTTATTGAAGTTGCCAAAGAGTATCCAGAAGTGACCTTAACGCATATGTATGTTGACAATGCAGCCATGCAATTAGTGCGCAATCCAAGACAATTTGATGTTATTTTAACGGGCAATATCTTTGGTGATATCTTAAGCGATGAAGCCAGTATGATTAGTGGTTCTATCGGATTACTTCCTTCCGCTTCTATTGGTGGCAAAGTCGGACTGTATGAGCCGATTCATGGTTCCGCCCCAGACATCGCAGGACAAGGAATTGCGAATCCTATAGCTACTATTTTGAGTGCTGCAATGATGCTTCGTTTTGCATTAGGGGAAACAAAAGCTGCGGATAGAATAGAAAATGCTATTAAACAAGTATTACAAGAGGGCTATCGAACGAAAGACTTGGCAGATTATGGTGCTAAAGAAGTTTGTTCTACGACACAGATTGGTTCTATTATCGCTGATTATGTTTCTCGCGCATGAAAACTATTACGTTAGCCTCTATTTACGAACTTCAAGGTCTTAAAACACAAGCTTTGGAGATTTACAAGGATTTACTTCGTGTAAATCCTGACAACAAAGAAGCAAAAATAGCTATCAAAAGGTTGTCGGGGATTCGTAAAAAGTATCTCGGTGTTAATGAAGAGATGAAAAAGTTTTTTTTAGGGATGAATAGTGAAGTGGAGTTTTTAGAATTTGAAAGATGGATGGTGAAGCTATGGAACTAAAAGATATGATTCTCTCGACTCTGGCAGAGTTAGATGGTGCAGTCAAAAAAGAAGAAGAATTAAAATCTGAGGAAATCCAACTCGTCGTAAACACGTTTGAGATAAAAGAAGAGAGTATTCATGTAGAAGTTTTTGAACCTGTGGAGAGTGAGCATGTTGCAGAATCACAAAGACAATTTTATCTAAGTCTTAGAGAGCGCATCTTAGTTCTTTTTGAGGGTTTTCAATCTCCAAATAATAAAAATATTGAAGCAAAAATAGATTTAACGTTAAACTTTTTGGAGTATTTGTTAGCAAGTATTGATGAGCATTTGGAGAGCATGGATAACCAAAAAAATGAATCTCTTAGATGAGTTAGACCCTTTACGTAAAGCACAAATTCAAAACATCATCTCCTTTTTGAGCTCTTTTACCAAACGTGCTTATTTAGTAGGGGGCAGTGTACGGGACTTGTGTTTGGGACAAAGTATTTATGATTTAGATATAGAAGTTTACGATATAGAGCCTCGGGCATTTGATGCTTTAATGCAAAAGATTGGGGCAGTTGGTGTAGGTAAAAGTTTTTTTGTTTATAAGCTTGGCAATATAGATTTTTCTCTGCCTCGGGTTGAGCGCAAAGTAGGAAGTGGGCATACTGGATTTAACGTCCATATATGTGATGATGAGAAAACTGCCTCCATGCGCCGAGATTTTACGATGAACGCGATGATGGTAAATATCTTTAGTGGCGAGTTGTTAGACTTTTGGGGTGGAATGGAGAGCATTAGCGCTAAAAAAATAGCGCTGATTGATGAAAAAAGTTTTAGAGAAGATAGTCTAAGAGTCTTAAGAGCGGTTCAATTTAGTGCAAGGCTTGGTTTTAAGATAGAGGAAGAAACGCTTAAGGTGATGAGAGATATTTGCTTAGATGATTTGAGTAAACCTCGTATTTTATGGGAGTTTGAAAAACTTTTTAGTGCTTCATTTTTACATTTCGGTCTTTTTTATATGTATCAACTTCAGTTATTTGAAAAATGTTTTACATGTAAAGTTGAAGATAAGTTTTTTGAAATAGCGCGAGAATTGGTAGGATATAAACAAAATTTTGAAGAGGCTTTACGCCCTTACTATTTTTTTTATATCGTGGCAAATAGGTTACATGTAAAACCTCTCGATTGGTTTGAAAAGTTAGAAGCACCTAATCATTACCTGAGTACTTTTAAGAATCAACCGTTTTATGAAAGCAAAGTGAGTAATGAAATACTTTTACATGTAAGCCTTGATTTGCCCATTAAAATGTGGTTGGGAAATTATAAAGAGGGTGTGAAAAAGAGAGCTATAAAACTAGGTATTTATGAAAATGTCTTTAGTGGTGGCGTGGATGTGCAAGAGGTTATCCGCGATGGTTTTGAAAATAAAGCAATAGGTTTAGAGTTAAGAAGAAGAAAAATGGAGAAAATAGCACAATGGAAATAACAAAAAATTATATTTTAAAAATTGACTGTCCTGATGAAAAAGGTCTGATTTATCGTATCGCTGATGTGGTATTTAAGTATCAACTGAATATCATTAAAAATGATGAATTTGTTGACCGTGAAAATGGTAAGTTTTTTATGCGAGCGGAACTTAGTGGAGAGGTAGACTTAAAAGCTTTTCAAGGCACACTCGAGGCTTATCTTCCTGCCAAATCTGACATCTGTGTTGTAGAAGCACGTAAAAAAGATATTGTTTTGATGGGAACGAAAGAGAGCCATTGTTTAGGTGATATTTTGCTGAAGCATGACAGTGATGACCTTAATGCCAATATCTTGGCTGTTGTGTCTAATTATGATGATTTAAGAGGATTGAGCGAAAAATTTAACATTCCTTTTCACCATGTAAGCCATGAGGGACTTAATCGCATAGAACATGAAAATAAAGTGCTTGAAGTGTTATCTGCTTATACCATCGATTATATCGTTTTGGCAAAATACATGCGCATTCTCTCGAGTGAATTTGTCGGTCACTATGATAAGCGAATGGTCAACATCCACCACTCTTTTTTACCTGCTTTTATAGGCGCTAATCCTTACAAACAAGCGTTTGAGCGTGGGGTAAAAATCATCGGAGCAACAGCGCATTTTGTCAATAACCATCTTGATGAAGGTCCTATCATAGCGCAAGATGTCATCCATGTGGGGCATGAAATGACATGGAAAGATATGCAACGAGCAGGTCGAAATGTTGAAAAAAATGTCTTGTCAAACGCGCTTGATTTAGTCTTTGATGAGCGTATTTTTGTCCATGACAATAAAACGATAATATTTTGATTTTTACACGCTTTTTGGGCAAAGCCCAAAAAACTACGCTACGCTATGTACTAAAGCTTGCCTCTTGTGAGGCAGATAGGATTTTTTTGCATGTTTAATATTGTTTTAGTTCACCCACAAATCCCTCAAAATACGGGAAGTATAGGTCGTATGTGTGTCAATGCTGATTGTGCGTTGCATATCATTAAGCCTACTATGTTCGAGATTAATGATAAAACGCTCAAGCGTGCGGGGCTTGATTATTGGCCACTGTTGGAAGTGCATATTTGGGAAAATTTAGAGGCGTTTTTAGAAGCCAATAAAATTCATTTAGAGCGATTTTTCTTTGCAACGACCAAGACTAAAAAACCTTATTTTGAAGCAAAATTTCAAAAAGGTGATTTTATCTTTTTTGGAGGAGAGTCCACCGGACTTCCCTTAGAGCTGATGCAAATGAAATGGGAAAATGCCATTACCATTCCGATGGGAAAAAATGGAAGAAGTTTAAACCAAGCTACTTCTGCTGGTATTATTCTCTACGATGCTATTCGCCAAAATTTTGAGCAGTTTGACCAAGCGTGAGAATCCACGATATCGCTTTTATAGGGGCAGGAGCTAGTGCTTTGATGGCGGCTTCTCTTATCAAAAATAAAGATATTGCCCTTATCGATGCCAATCCTAGAGTGGGTGCTAAAATCCTCATCTCGGGTGGTGGAAAATGTAATCTTACCAATCGTCATGCGACCAAAAATAACTATTTGGGAGATGGTGATTTTATCGAAAAATCACTACTTAGGTTTAGTCCACAAGATACTTTAGCCTTTGTTCAAAAGTATCATTTAGAGTTGGAAGAGAGATTGCACGGACAGATGTTTTGTCGTAAAAGTGCCAAAGAGTTAGTCTCTATTTTTGAAAAATCTATCTTTACATGTAAACTGTATCTCTCTACTAAAGTGACCCATGTGGAGAAAAATGAATATTTTACCATTCATACTGACCAAGGAAAAATTTACACACATAAGCTCGTAGTTGCGAGTGGTGGGCTTAGTTATACCAGCATTGGGGCGAGCGACATTGGGTATAAGATAGCCGAATATTTTGGACACACTCTTCAATCACCCACTCCTGCCTTAGTGGGTTTTACGCTGCAAAAAGAGCAGTTTTGGATGAAAGAACTCAGCGGTATAGCCATTCCATCATCGATAAGTGTAGAAGGAAAAAGCTTTAGTGAGAATCTTCTTTTTGCCCATAAAGGCATTAGTGGACCGTGTGTTTTAAGCGCTTCTTTGTATTGGAAAAAAGGTAAGATGAGCATTGATTTTTTACCACAGATGAGTCTTAAAGACCTTTTAAAAGATAATGCCAAAAAGCAAATCAGTACGGCTTTACCACTTCCTAAAAGATTTATTAAAGCTTTTTTGGAGTCTGTGGCATTAGAAGATAAAGTGATTTCAAAGCTTAAAAATGATGAGTTGTTGAAATTAGAAATGCTTAAATTTTATGAGTTTTCACCTGCTGGAAATTTTGGATTTACCAAAGCTGAAGTAACCAAAGGAGGGGTCAATA
>JAFLKZ010000068.1:9330-17272 GCA_019162915.1 Campylobacteraceae bacterium | reverse complement strand
ACGATACAAAACCTCTGCGCTCCTATATTTTTTTCTAATGTTTCAAGGGTAAAAGTATAGTTGTTGTGTTTAATAATTGGTAATCCCAAAATGCGCAGATTTTCAATATCTTCGACATCAATATCTTCCAAGTCTTTAAAACTTTTTAGCTTAGCAAAAAACTCTTTTTGAAAAATAGGTCTTTGTGCTACTTTATAAATAAATCCATCCACTAATCTCACGCTTTAGCTCTTTGAATAAATAATTTTATTTTTTCTCGATCTTTAATACCTTTTGCACTTTCAACGCCACTACTCACATCTACTCCATAAAAACCAAAAGGCTTCATTTCTTCTATATTTTGAGGATTTAATCCCCCCGCTAAAATAATCTTGGAATTATCTCTTTTCTCAAACCACGCTTTATCCACTCTTTTGCCCTCGCCTCCAAAACTTTCTACAAACGCATCCACCAAACGAAGAGAGTTTTCAAAACACCCTACATCTTCACTTTGCTTTGCTCTTATAACTCTAAGATAAGGTACCTCCAATGCACTTAAAAAGGCATCGTCCACATCAAAATGAATCTGCGCCAAAGTCATCTTTGCTTCTTTACATGTAAAGTTTATTTCTTCGGCTGAGGCATTCACAAAAAGCCCCACTTTTTCTACATGTAAAGGTAGTTTTTCAACTATTTTTTGGGCATTCTGCGGCGTAATATATCGAGGTGATTTTGGATAAAAAACAAAACCCAAAGCATCAGCCCCACAATGTGAGGCACAAAGAGCATCTTCCACATTAGTAATGCCACAAATTTTAACCCACATCAATGCTTAAACTTTTAACGAAGCGATAGCTTTTTGATAATCATTAGAGCCAAAAACATAATTTCCAGCCACAACGATATCGACACCAGCTTTTTTAAGTTCTAAAATATTTTTATCATTGACGCCACCATCGACTTCAATGAGTGTTTTTACATTTTTTCGAAGTATCATTTCTTTAAGAGCAGCAGATTTTTCAAGCACACTGGGAATAAATTTTTGTCCACCAAAACCTGGATTAACACTCATTAAAAGCACCATATCTAAGTCTTCTAAAAGATATTCGATAGAAGATAAGGATGTATGAGGATTAAGCGTAATGGCGGGGGAAATACCATAATCTCTTATTTTTTGAATTAAACGGTGAGGATGCTTTTCTTCCTCGATATGGAATGAAATATATTTTGGTTTAATAGGTGCAAATAAATCCACAAAAAAAGTATTGTTTTCAACCATTAGATGGATATCAAGTGGTTTGGTAGCCGCTTTGGCTACGGCACTAACAACAACGGGTCCAATGGTAAGATTGGGCACAAAATGGCCGTCCATTACATCGACATGCACTAAATCACAACCCGCCTCACAAATAGCAATAATTTCTGCCTTAAGATTTCCAAAATCAGCGGAGAGAATACTAGGAGCAATTAACATTTTTAGCCTTTTTTTTAAAAGTTCACTGCGATTATAGCAAAAATTATAAAATTTTAGATATAATTGCCAGCTACGCAAAAAAGTCGTTAAGCATTTCTTTTGCTTCTTTAGTGTAGAATTACAAAAAAATTTAAGGATATTGATATGGCAAGAAGATGCGCTATAAGTGGAAAAGGCCCTATGTCTGGGAACAACGTAAGCCACGCGAAAAACAAAACTAAAAGAAGATTTCTTCCAAACTTAAGAACTGTTAGAGTTACTTTAGAAGATGGAACAACACAGAAAATTAGAATTGCTGCTTCAACTCTTCGCACAATGAAGAAAAACGACTAAAATTTCTCCATATCTTTGGAGAAATTTTACTACGATGTTACCAATACTACTTTCATCTTAAAACAATAAAAAGCTAAAGAGTTTAAAATGTTTACAATACTCCCCGTAAAAAATGGTTTAGACAATGTTTCTGGTTTTTTTTGTCAAGGTGTCAGTGCTGGCTTTAAGCCTAATGGCAAAGAAGACGTAGCTTTTATACGCACGGATAAACCCTGCGATATCTCAGCTGTTTTTACAACCAATGTTTTTCAAGCAGCTCCCATCAAACATTATCTTCGCTATCCTAAGGGATTTCAGACAAACTTTATTTTAATGAATGCCAAGAATGCTAATGCTATGACAGGTGCTGAGGGTATTAAAGATATTGAAACTATTTTTGAAAATCTTAAGATAAAATTTCCTCATATTGAAAATCCAATTATGAGTTCTACTGGCGTTATTGGATGTAGACTTAATGTTGAAAAGCTAAGTCTTGCTTTTGATAAATTTGATTTTTTAGCTAAAAATTCTCATTCTACGGCATCAGCTATTATGACAACGGATAGCTTTAAAAAAGAGATTTGTCTCAAAGTTGAACTTGAAAATGGTGAGTTTTTCCATATTGCAGCTATATGCAAGGGTGCAGGAATGATCAACCCTGCTATGGCAACGATGCTTTGTTTTATACTTACTGATGCAGACATTCCCAAAGTAGATATGGATACACTTTTACCAAAAGCTGTTGAACTCTCTTTTAATGCGGTTAGTGTTGATGGTGATACTTCAACCAACGATACAGTATTTTTAATGAGCAATCAACAAAGTGGAAATTATGATAAAGAGGCCTTTAGAGAAGCGCTTAATCTTATCACTAAAGAGTTAAGTCTTATGTTAGTGAAAGATGGTGAGGGTGCTACTAAATTGGTTGCTTTTGAAGTAAGCGGTGCTAAAAGTATTCATGAAGCACAAGTTGCTGCCAAAGCGCTTAGTAATTCTCTTTTGGTTAAAACTGCTCTTTTTGGCGAAGATCCAAACTGGGGAAGAATTGCTTCGACGATAGGTGCAAGTGGCGTTACATGTAACGAAGAGACGCTTGTTATCCACTATGACAATGTCCTTATTTATAGTAACACTCATCGTTCTCTCGATGCAGAAACAGAAAAAAAAGCGGCAGCGGTCATGAAAAAAGATTCTTTTAAAATCCACTGCGAGCTAGGTGTTGGCGCATTTTCATTCACGGCTTATGGATGTGATTTGGGGCATGAATATGTCAAAATCAATGCAGATTATCGAACGTAATTAGAAAATTAAGCACTTTTTAGATAAAATAAAAAAAATACAAGGAGCACAAATGTTACATGAATATAGAGAAATAATCTCAAAAATAAAAGTTGATAATGCACATTTCGCAAAAATTTTTGAAAAACACAATGAACTAGACCAAAAAATTACAGACGTAGAAGAAGGTCGTGAGCATATGAGTGATTTAGAACTTGAGACGATGAAAAAAGAAAAATTAAGACTTAAAGACGAAGCTTATACGATGATTGTTGCTTATAAGAAAGAACACTCTTTATAAAACATTGTTGGGCTTATAAGCCCAACTTTTCTCCATTAACTCTTTTCCCGCTACTATTTTCTTTACAAAATTCTACAATTTTACCGTGAAATCTTGCATAAATTTCATTTAAACACATTGCTTTGCCGTACTCACTATCAATCTTTTTTCGATTGTGAGAAATGCCTTCAACCAGCCATTCTTGAATATCACCATAAGAATCAAAACGATAGCCTAAAGATTCTAGTAGCCTTGCAGTATACGCATCCACAACCATTGCCTCTTTTTCACAAGCATAACAAAGAATAGAATCCGCACTCTCCTGCCCTATACCTTTTTGGAGGAGCAACCAATCACGTTCTACTTCAAGACAAAAAGTCTCAAAATCTCCAAACTCTTTGAGTATAGCAAGACTTAGTTTTTGGAGATAAATAGCTTTGGTGTTATAAAAGCCACTTGGTTTGATAAGCAATGATAAAGGCTCTAGCTCAAAATTAGCTATTTTGTCTAATGTAGTAAGCCCCTTAGTTCGAAGAAGCTCAAGACTAAGTTCAACCTTTTCCCACTTACTTTGCTGGGTTAAAATAGTCCCAACGATCACTTCAAAACTACGTGATCTTGGCCACCAAAGAGGGTCTCTTAGTTCTTTTAAATAACCATTTTGTTTAAGTGCAAACCAAAGATCAAAACTATTCATGGAGTGCTTTTTGTATAAAAATCTCATCTTTATCATCATAAATTCTCAACTTAAAAGCGTCTATACATTTACCCTCTTCAATCTCACAGATAACTATTTGCAGTATCTTTTTACACTTTTTTGGCACATCCAAAGAGGCGGGAAGTCCTGTTAAAAATCGCTTTAAAGGAGCTGCTTTATCCATACCAATCACATTATCTCGACATCCGCTCATCCCGACATCACTGACATAGAAAGTTCCCTCTTCAATGATCAAGTCATCCGTTCCTACATGTGTATGTGTTCCGAAGATAGCACTTACTTGACCTTTTAACATCAAATGAAAAGTTCTTTTTTCAGCTGTCGATTCAGCATGAAAATCAATTAAAATATCTTCTATGCCTTCATTTCTCAAAGCTTCCACTACTTTTTTAGTGGTAATAAAAGGATTTTCCACCATTGGCATCGTAAAATATCCCATAACGTTCATAATAGCTACTTTTTTTCCTTTTACATGTAAAAAACCCACACCACTTCCAGCAACGCCCTCAGGATAATTGAGAGGTCTTAAAATAGGCAATGAATCCAACAAAGGGATAATCTCTTTTCTATCCCACGAATGATTTCCCCCCGTTATCATATCTATGCCACTGCTAAAAAGTTCCTTAGCATTTTGCGCACTTAGTCCAAATCCATGACTAGCATTTTCTCCATTAGCTATAACGGCGTCTAAGACATACTCTAAGCGAATTTTTTTGAGATATTTTTCAAGCATATTTCGACCGGGACTGCCTACAATGTCCCCAATAAAACCTATCTTCACTTCGTTGCCCTTACCTGTTTTAAAACTGTTGCGATAATATCATCATCATCTTTACTTCTCGAAATAAGCACTATTTTTTTATCATCTGCATATTTAATCGTTATATTTTGTCCATAATTGGAAATCAACGTGATATCGCTTGAGGCGGCTAATATTTTAATTTCGATGAGTTCTAAAAACTGCTTTGTAGGCACATCAAGCTTACCAAAACGATCCATCATCTCTTCTTCGATCTCTAACACCTCATGGACATTCACGCACTTGCTAAGCCTCCGGTAAAGCTCTAGTCGCAATCTATCTTCTTGTATATACGCATCACTGACAAAAGCACTAATGGAAAGCTTAATATCTACTTCTTTCGTCTCTATTGGACTTTTACCCATCAGTGAATTAATCGCATCTTCTAGCATTTTAAGATAAAGTGCATAACCTATATTTTTAAGATGCCCACTTTGCGCTTCGCCCACAAGATTTCCGCCACCGCGTATCTCTAAATCATGATAAGCAAGAACAGTCCCACTTCCAAGATAAGAATTTGACTCCAACGCAATCAGCCTTTTTTTAGCTGATTCGGAGAGTACTTCTTTATCTTTAACTAAAAAATAACAATATCCTTGTCGTTTGGAGCGCCCTACTCTTCCCCTAAGCTGATGCAAATCTGCCATTCCAAAATAATCAGCAGAATCTATCATAATAGTATTGACATTAGGAATATGAATACCAGATTCGATAATAGAAGTACTAAGTAGTACGTCATACTCCTTATTTTCAAATCCCATCATCTCTTTTTCAGTAACATTCGCACTTATCTCGGAGTGAAGTGTTAAAATACGCAAAGTTGGCATCATCTCCAAAAGTTCTTTTTTCTTAGCTTCAATCGTAGCGATACGATTATGTACAAAGAAAATCTGTCCACCCCTTCGTATCTCTCTTAAAAATGCCTCTTTAATACTTTTAGCATCGTACTCTTTTACAAACGTACGCACATCTTCTCTATCATTAGGAGGCGTTAAGAGCTGAGAATACTGTTTGATGGAACTCAATGCCATATTAAGGCTTCTTGGAATTGGGGTTGCACTCATTGATAAAATATGAACATTTTCTCGCATATTTTTAAGTTTTTCTTTTTGCTTGACCCCAAATTTATGTTCTTCATCTAAAACAACCAGTGCAGGATTATTAAACTCAACATCAAACAAAGAATGGGTTCCTACACACACCGATAAAGTACCTTTTTTCAAATCTTCGATAATCATACTTTTTTGTTTCGCAGAGGTAAATCTGTCTAACTGCTCTACTCTTATATTATATTTTGCAAATCGCTTAGAGAGGCTTTTAAAATGCTGTGAACATAAAAGTGTCGTAGGCGCAATAAAGATTGCTTGAAAGCCACTTTTAACGGTTGCGAAAATAGCGTTCATCGCTACTTCCGTTTTTCCAAATCCCACGTCACCACTTAAAAGTCTATCCATCATTTTACCACTTGAAAAATCTTCTAAAATATCATTAATAACTCGTTCTTGGTCTTCTGTATAGATAAATCCTGCATCATTTTGAAAAAGTTTTATTTCTGGGGAGGGAACACTAAATTTCAAAGACTCAACCATTTCTCGCTTAGCAGCCACTGCGATAATCTCACCGGCAATCTCTAAAAGTCTCTCTTTTGTTTTAGCTTTAAGCTTTTGGAAACTACCTTTGCCCAAACGATCCACACTGACCAAATGACCACCATCACTGATGTATCTATCGATGACATGTAAATTTTCAACAGGCAAAAGTAGCCTATCTTCGCCTAAATACTCTATGACGACAAAATCTTTCGTTGCACCCAAAACAGTCGTATTTAAAAGGCCTTTAAAAATACCAATACCATAGTTTTCATGCACAACATAGTCACCATTTTTCAACTCATCCAAAACGATATTGAGTCTTCTTTTTTTTACTTTTTGCGCTATTTTATTTAAAGAGAGAATAATCTCTTCACTACTCATAATATTGATAATTAAATCACTAGGCACATATTTAAACTCATGTGGGTCAAGTTCTGCCATTTTAAGCAATACGTCATTTTTAGCTAAAATTTTTATCTTTTTATGCTTGTGTAACTCTAAAAAACTTTTAATATTGGTTGTTTGTATAGCTTTATAATGCTTTGGCTCTTTTAAAATAGGTAACCCTTGAAGTTTGGCAGAGCCACCTTCATCAAAAAGTGCCATCTCTTCAAGTTCTAAAGAAACATCATAAGAGAGATACGTTTTAAATGTGTCAACATACGTACTTGCACTCTCTCCTAATGCCCAAAGTCCTAAAGAATGCATATCTTTCGTAAAACTATCACTTTTAATATCAGCTATATTTTTTTCTATCCTATTAAAAAGTTCTTCATTAAGTGCAAATAATGCAGGATAAATTTCGATACTTTCAATTTCTTCTTTATCACTTTTTTGCGTTTGAGGGTCAAAATATCGAATACTCTCTACTTCATCATCAAACAAACAAATACGCACCGCCTTATTGGAGCCCAAAGGGAAAATATCGACAATGTCCCCTCTGATGGAGATTTCACCTTTGGTTTGCACCACATCACTATACGCGTAACCCCAATAGTACATTTTCTCCCGAAAAGACTCAACATGCAGTCTCATTCCAAATTCTACGAGGTAAGTATCAAAAAGTTCTTTTTTGGGTAAAGGAGTAAGAAGTGTACGCAAAGGAGAAATCAAAATCTTTTTTGTGGAATTATCCTTGTAAAAAGCATGTAAAGTATAGAGCAGTTCAAATATTTCTTCTTGGAAAGAGAGTAAATCATCACCGCTGATAGCTCGAAGATCGGGCAATACATAACTCTTCTTTCCTAAAAAAATGGCTACTTGAGAGGCTAAAAATGCCTCTTTTTCACCTAAAACACCTAAAAGTTGACCATCATTTTTTTCTTGAAAAAATTCATAACATGAAGCTTGTAACAGTTAAAATCCCTTTAATTTTAAAAATGAGGAGTTTCCTCATCTATTTTTATTTTGCTTTCGCCCTCAAAAATAGCCTTTGCCTCAATTACGAGTTCTTTAGAGACTACCTTACCTAAAAATTTTCCACCTTCATGAACTTCAACATTGTCACAAT
>JAFLKZ010000068.1:8534-9320 GCA_019162915.1 Campylobacteraceae bacterium | reverse complement strand
AACCATTGATAATCAGGCGACTAGCATTGATTTCACCACTGATTTTACCTAGTTTCCCAATTGTTACGATGCTATCAGAAATAATTTTTCCTATAATTTCACCATCTACATGTAAACGCGTTTGACAGTTAAATGTGCCCTCTACTTTGGCACCACTGGCAACTATAGTTGTTTCGGAAGTGGATACTGTGTGTTGATCAGCCTTATTAAAGATTCCCATGTGACTCTTTTCTCCTTTTTGAAAATTTCTACAAAGTTTGAACCACGCCAGCGTAAAAAGGTCTCTGGATCTAATGTACGCGAGATAAATTTTACTTCATAATGCAAATGTGGTCCCGTAGACATACCACTACTACCAGAATACGCTATTAAATCACCTTTTCTGACAAATTGTCCCTCTTTAACAATAGGTTTATTTTGTAAATGGGCATAATTTGTTTCAAATCCATAGTTATGGCTCATGGAAACGACATTGCCATATCCAGCATTTTGATTATAAACGATAAATTTTACAACACCGTCCGCAGGTGCAAGAATAGGTGTGCCAATAGGAGCTCTTAAATCAATACCCGTATGAAATTCTTTTCGTTTTAAGATAGGATTTTCTCTCCAACCAAATTTTGATGAAATTTCGCTATATGCCATAACATCACCGCTAGGAATATTGTCAAAAAACATTTTTTGTTGAATGATGGTAAGATCTATCTCGTCAAGTCTACTATCTATATTTTCTTCTTCATTGATTTTAAGCCCTGAGTTAGAGAGCCAGTCACATATTCCTTCTGT
>JAFLKZ010000068.1:0-8524 GCA_019162915.1 Campylobacteraceae bacterium | reverse complement strand
GGGCTTTTTCTAAAATTTTACTTTGTAGCTCTTCGTTCTCTACCAAAAGAGTCCTACTTTCTATTAATGCCGCCTCTTTTTTTTCTTCCAAAGAGGATACTTCTTTTACAAGAAAGGAGATAGAAATACTCCCAATAACGATAACAATAACAACAAATAGCGCAAAATAAAACAAAAACTTTTTAATCAATTGATGCAATAAATAATGCTTTGACCCATGGACATCAGAAATAGTAACTGTAAATTTATTTTTCACGGATACCCTTTAAAAAAGCTTCCACAACCGAAAAAGAGCCAAATACAAGATACTCTTGCGTCTTGCTAACGCTCTTAAAAGAAGAGATAGCTAAGTTTAAAGAAGTAGCAATCTTATATAAATTTTCTTTCTCTACCACTCTTTGCGCGTCGACATCTATTATTTGTATTTCTAAAATAATAGGTTGCAGAATCTTCAAAATTGTTTCATAATCTTTATCTTTATAGCTATTGTAGACTAATATCACTTTTTTTTCTTTAAAATGATGCACTATAGCTCTCGCGGCCATCACATTATGACCCACATCAATAGTAACATTAGGATAAATTTTTTGACATCTACCCATTATCGTTAAAGGCTGAAATGTATCAAGATTGATATCATACCCTAGAACGCTTAATGCACAAAATGCGGTTGTGAAGTTATCTAGTAAAAAGGATGGGTAACCCTGCTTTTCTCCGAAGGTCGCTATATTTTTCAATGTTTTATTATCAAAAAAACTTTCGACATAAAAAAGTTTTTTGTCTACTTCACAAGATTTTTGTAAAGCGATTCCATAGATTTCTGGCTCGTATTGTTTGGCTAAAATGAAATCATTTTTAACACTATTTATTTTTGTTTGTGCTATCTCCTCGATACTTTCTCCCAAGAAAGCCTGATGGTCAAATCCAATAGGCGTAATAATCGACAAAATTTTCTCAAACACAGAGGTGGCATCAAACTCCCCTCCAAGTCCTGCTTCAAGTACAACATAATCACACTTATCACAAAAAATAGCCATTGCTAAAAGTGTCGTATACTCAAAATAAGACAAGGAAGAAGCATACTCTATGGGTAATAAAGAGATTGTTTTTTGATGATACACTTCAAGTATTTCATTATTAATATCTTCACCATCTATCCAAATACGTTCATTGAATTTTAAAATATGAGGTGAAGTATAATGCCCTACATGTAAACCATTTTGGAGAAGCATATGTGCTAAAAATCTCCCCGTAGTCCCCTTACCATTGGTTCCTACTATCTGTATAATACGGGGAAGTTTAAAATGATTTCGAATGCTTTGATAAGCATTAGGCATTCGCGCATAATCAATCACATCATAAAAAAGTGGCTTATTTTCTAGAAATTGAGCTATTTTCATTAAAGTATGGGTAGTACTCTATTTCTTCCAGCCTCTTTGGCTTTGTATAAAAATGCATCAGCTCCACTAACCGTTTCGTCACTAGACTTGTAAACTGATCTTTGTGCAACACCACAACTAACAGTCACACTAATTCTCTCATTTTTATATAAAAATTTAAATTGCTCCACAATTGCTCTAATTTTTTCAGCAAAATGAATTCCTTGAGAGAGTTCAACACTTGGCAAGATAACTAAAAATTCTTCACCACCATAACGACCCACAAAATCAACTTGTCTTATATATTTTCTCAAAATTTTACCTACAGTAGAAAGGATAACATCTCCTGCCTCGTGACCATAAGTATCATTAACCATTTTAAAGTGATCAATGTCAATAAAACAGAGGGTATAATCAATTTTGTATCTATTATAAGCATCTTCAACTCTCGCTAATTCATCGGCTAAAGCTCGCTTCGTGGCAACATGCGTCAGATAGTCTTCTTTAACTTCTTGCTTAGCAACCAAAAGAGCCGATTCTAATTTACCAATTCGATTTTGGAGTTTAGTAATGGTTTCTTGGTTATTAATCATTTTTTCGCTTAGTGACTTTGTTTCACTTTCTAAAGAAGACGCTATATGCAAAAGTTTTATATGCACCGATTCAAAACTATCTTGTGAAAAATTGATGCTTTGTAAATCAGCTTTAATCACCTTAACTTGTTCATGACTTAGATTACTGCTATTAATAAGATCCAGAATCTTTTTATTAATCTCATCTAAAATTTTATCAAGCGAAGAAACTTTTTTTTGAACTTCAGCTTTATCAAGTTCTATTCTTTTATGAATAAGGTGCTTAATCTCTTTTTGAAGCCCTTGTGAACCAAGAGATTCTGGAGAGTTACGCAGTTCATGACTAATATTTGCCAATTCATCATTCATCCCTGAAGCAATGGAGGGAACTAATGAGGCGATTATAAGAGGGGCTAAGGATTTATAAATCTCAACACTATTGTCTTTTGCTAAAATTTTTAAAACGTCTCTGACTGTATTTTCCAAGTCATCTTTATTGACATTGCCATACGCATCTAATTTTTTAAGATAACTATCGTCGTAATTTGAAATAAAATCAAACCATTTTTCTTTCACCAAATCAATGGATTGAAGATTTTGATGAAAATCAAGTCTCTCTATCGAGGCATTAGCAAGATTCGTTGCTTTAGAATCATGCAACAAAGAAATGGCTTGCAACACGCGTTTTGAAAGAGTCACCAACGCATTGACCATTTTTGTAGCATCTCCCTCATTCGCACGATTGAGTTTTGCGACAAAGAAAGATAAAAGCTCATCGATAGAGCTAATATTAAATCTTTTTAAATCTGCTACGATATTGGGATCTAACTTTTTAACATATTTATCTACTTTTTGGCAGTCCTCAACAATGACACCCTTTTGCTTGGCTACCTTGCAAAAGATTTTACTATAATTATCAGGTGTTAGATTAAGATGTTCTGCTTTAATAAGCTCTAAACTATCTCTGATGATTTCATTGATTGTTGTTGCCATTTCGTAGTCCTTTTATAGCTATTTTAGATACAAATTCATCAATGGCATCTATCGAAGCATAACGAATGGCTTCAAATCTACTGGTATCGGAGATAACACTATTGAATTGTATAGAGAAATCATATTCACCAGATGTACTGATGTGTTGAACTTTTTTGTCAACGCCTTCATATTTTATAGCTAAAACAACCGTCGTTTTATATGCTGTCACATATCCATATTTATCATACACGGTGGGAGAAAGAGAGATGGAGCCGATGCTTACATGTAAAATAGTATCGGCTAATTCTTTAGTAGTAAGTTTTGACCCAAAACGACTTACCACAGCTTCATTGACTGCATCTTTAATCAGTACGCTATTTTGTGGATCTTGTCTACTAATCGTTACTTCTGCATAAATTTTATTTCCTAATGCTTCTTTTGCATAATACGATGTTGGTTTGTATCCACATCCCACTAGCAGTAACGTCAAAGTTAATAAAGCTCCTAAAGAAAATCGTGCCATTTTATTTTACCACCAAATTAATGAGTTTACCAGGAATATAAATCTCTTTCAAAAGTTCAACTCCCTCTAGCCACTTAGTGACACTTTGCTTTCCGCATTCCAAAGCTTCTTCTTTCGAGATATCAGTAGCAACTTCTACTTCTGCTCTTTTTTTACCATTTATTGTTACTGCTAAGATTATACTATCTTCTATAAAAACTTCTTGTTTTATTTCAATTTTGGTGAGATTGTTTAATGCAAATAAGGATTCACTCATCTCCCAGCAAATATGCGGCACAATTGGTTCTAAAATATTGAGTAAGATAAAGTAGCCTTCACTCCAAACTTCTTTATTCTCTTGGTCACTTAGTGCATTTAAAGCTTCCATGCACGCGGCTATGAGTGTATTAAACGTATAACTTCCCTCAAAAATGTCATTTGATTTTTTCAGAGCTTCGTAGACTTTTTTACGTGCATATTTTGACTCTTTTGGCAACGTATCGTGCTTGATATTAGGTATTGCTTTACATGTAAGCACATTTTCACTTTTAAGTGCCAATTTCTTCAAAAATTTAAAAGCACCTTCCACGGCGCTATCATTCCACTCTAACTCTTTTTGAGGAGGAGCGGCAAAAAGGATAAAAAGTCTTGCCGTATCAGCGCCAAACTCTTTGATGATAGCATCTGGGTCAATCGTATTGCCTTTAGATTTACTCATTTTTGAGCCATCTTTAAGCACCATCCCTTGCGTTAAAAGGTTAGTAAAAGGCTCGTCACACTTGACATAACCTAAATCTCGAAGTACTTTGGTAAAAAATCGTGAATAAAGAAGATGTAAAATGGCATGCTCAATGCCACCCACATATTGATCAACACTCATCCAATAATCAGCACTTTGTTTATCAAAAGGCATATCATTCCACATAGAAGGATCAGTGGTATAGCGTAAAAAATACCAACTTGATTGGAAAAAAGTATCCATGGTATCGGTTTCACGAATGGCATCACCTTTACATGTAGGACACTTCGTATATTTCCATGTGGGATGTTTTTCTAGTGGATTGCCCTCACCTTTGATTTCAACATCATCAGGTAACGCAACGGGCAGATTTTCAATACTCTCAGGCACTAATCCACATTTTGGACAATGAATCATAGGAATAGGAGCACCCCAATAACGCTGACGGCTAATCCCCCAATCTCGAAGTTTATAATTTATAACTTTATTACCTAATTTTTGGTTATCGAAATAATCTATAATAGCTTTTTGTCCACTTTTAGAGTCAAGTCCACTAAATTCACCTGAGTTGACTAATTTTCCATACTCTGTAACTGCTTTAGTGCCATCAAATGGCGTGGTAGATTCTATACTTTGAATAATTTCTAAATTATATTTTTGGGCAAATTCAAAATCTCGTTCATCATGCGCAGGAACCGCCATAACAGCACCTCCACCATACTCAATCAAAACAAAATTTGCTACCCATAAAGGTACTTTTTTACCCGTAAGCGGATGAATAACATCTAATTCTAAAGAGAGCCCCTCTTTAGGTGCTTGTGCGCGTTCTCTTGAAACAACGCCTTGCATTTTTTTAATTTGTGCAATTTTTTCTTCGCTTAATAATTTATGTTTAATTAAATAATTCACAATTTCATGTTCAGGCGCTAAGGCAGCGTAGCTTACACCATAAATCGTATCTGGTCTGGTCGTAAAAACTTTAAATTTTTCAAATTGATGGTCAAGTTTGGATTTTGAATCTTCCGATAAATCAAAGAAAAATTCTAGTCCTTCACTTCTCCCTATCCAGTTTTCTTGCATCGTTAACACTTGACTTGGCCAACCACTTTTAAGTTGCTCGCAATCATCAAGTAACTCTTGTGCATACTGTGTGATTTTAAGATAATAACTAGGCATAAGTCGCTGTGCTACGGGATTATCGCATCTCCAACAACAGCCTTCTTCCACTTGTTCATTTGCTAAAACAGTTTGACATGTATCGCACCAGTTAAGTGTAGCGTTCTTTTGATAAACCAACCCTTTTTCAAACATTTCTATAAAAATACGTTGTTCATGTTTAGTGTAAAGGGGGTCACTCGCTGCAAATTCTCTGGTTCTAGAAAAGGAGAGTCCTAGAGAGGAGAGTTCTTTGCGCATATAGTCTATATTTTCATACGTCCATTTTTTAGGATGTGTTCCATTTTTAATGGCAGCATTTTCTGCTGGCATACCAAAACTATCCCAACCAATAGGATGCAAGACATTAAATCCATCTTTTCTATGATGTCTTGCAATGGCATCGCCAATCGTATAGTTTCGCACATGACCCATGTGAATACGTCCACTTGGATAAGGAAACATACTTAAAATATATTTTTTCTTTTTTGAAAAATCAGAACTTGGCTCAAACGCATGGGTTTCTTCCCAATGCGTTTGCCATTTTTTTTCAATACTTGCGGGACTATAATGCATCTAACTCTCCATTTATAACTATTTTATACTCTACCTTGTTCATACTGTGAGCGCATTTTTTCTTTTTCTATTCTATTCTTCTCTTTAAGTGCTATTTTAGCTTTGTATTTTTCAACACTAAATCCTATCAGCGTTAGAAAAGGAGCAGAAATAAAGATAGAACTATAAGTTCCAATGATAACGCCCAATAACATCGTAAAACTAAAACCGTGAATAATCTCTCCACCAAAAATATAAAGGGTTAGTACAACAAAGAAAACAAGTAAAGAAGTAATCGTTGTACGAGAGAGCGTTTTAGAAACACAAATATCTATAATTTTAGAAAAATCAGTATTTTTTGTCTCTTCCAATTCTTCACGAATACGATCAAAAATAATAATTGTATCATTGAGCGAATAACCAATCAATGTTAAAACAGCGGCTAAAACATCAAGGCTAAATTCAATATCAAATAAGATAATTGCCCCCAATGTAATAGCAATATCATGTGCCAATGTAATAATAGAAGCAACTGCAAATTTCCATTCAAAGCGAACGGCTACATACATCAAAATACCAATCATCGCTAGAACAGCTGATAAAATTCCTTTTGATCTCAGTTCACTTCCTATTTTTGGTCCTACGATATCTACTTTTCGAATATCAAATGTACCTGTGTTTTTTAATAATGTCCTAACTTGATCTCCCACATCTTGCCCAACATTCTCACTCACTGTCGCAAAACGAATGACAACCTCTTCAGGTGAGCCAAATTCTGTGATAATGGCACCTGCAAATTGTTTATCACTAGCCATACTTTCACGTATCTTATCAATCGGTGCTTTTTGGTCATACTTCACTTGCACAACAGTTCCACCTACAAAATCAACTCCATAACTAAACCCTTTTGTAAAAACGAGGATTAAAGAAACAAAAGCTAAAAAAAGCGTTGTCATAACAAAAAGACGACTATATTTCATAAAGTGGTAAATTTTACCTTTAGAGAAAAATTCCATTAGTGACTCCTCTTCTTGATACCAAACCAAAAGGTAACACTTCGACTTTTTTCAATAAGAGGCATTAATAATACATACATTCCATGCGTTCCCAAAATAGCCGTTAACATAGAAATCAAGTTACCGATAATCATACTAATCGCAAATCCTTTAATAGGGCCTGTGCCGTAAACATAGAGTATCACAGAAGATACAAGTAAGGTTAAGTTACCATCTACAATGGCACTCATCGCATTTTCATATCCTTTTTCTACTGCTTGGCGAATGACAACACCCGTACGCAAAAGCTCACGAATTCGCTCATTAATGATAACATTGGCATCAACAGCCATACCAAGACTTAGCACAATACCTGCCATACCTGGAAGTGTCAAAGTAGCGCCAAAAAGTGCCATAATCGCAACTAGCAAAAGTAAATTGACAAAAAGAGCAATGCTTGCAAAAATTCCTGCCATACGATAATAGAGTATCAAGAATCCAACAATTAATGCAAATCCAGAAATAAGTGCTATTAAACTAGCCTTAATACTATCTGCTCCTAATGATGGTCCAACACTTCTTTTTTCAAGCAATACCACAGGTGCTAAAAGTGCGCCACTTCTAAGGGCAATTGCCACATCATGCGCTTCTTTAACACTAAAGCCACCACTAATCTGTCCACTTCCTCCACCAATTCGCTCTCGTATAACAGGATCTGAATAAACTTTGTCATCCAAAACAATAGCGAGTCGATTACCAATATTATTGGCAGTGAAGTCCCCAAATATTTTTGCACCCTCAGAGTTCAGCGTAAAGTTAATAACAGGCTGTTGCATATCACTAAAGCCTACTTTTGCATCGGTCAACATACTGCCATCAATAATAGGAATTTCTTTAAGTATATGACGTATCTGGTCACCTCTCGCATCTGGTAAAATAACATCGCCATACGTTGACGCTTCCATAGGACTCATGCTCTGCGCACGGTCACGTTTTTTTTCATCGACTGCCATCAACTGTAAATGGGCCGCTTTGGCGATAAGTTCACGTGCTCTTTGTTCATCTTCAGCAGTTTTAATGCCAGGAAGTTCCACTAAGATTTTATCAGTTCCTTGTTTGGCAACATTAGGTTCAGCCAAACCAAATTGGTCAAGACGATTACGTATCGTTTCAACTGCTTGAGAAATAGCATATTCTCTCGTTAACTCTTTTTCTTTATCATCTAAATTTAAAGTATAATTTAAAGCATCTTTAGTCATTTTCAGACCATTGATTTTACTTAGCATGTCATCTAACTTTTTTTCTTCATCTTTGTCAAGTAAAGTCAGGGTAATTAATTCATCTTGAATCCGAAGATCATCGATGATAATATCTCCACTTTGTGCAAAAAACTTGATGCTAGAAGCAATAGATTTAATTTTTGATTTAATAGCTTCATCTGTTTTTACACCAAGAAGCATATGCAGTCCACCTTGAAGGTCAAGTCCTAATGAGATTTTTGCCCCTTTGTCACTTTGCAAGAATGTGGGCATTGACATGCCCACACCAAAAACAATAGCAATGAAAAAAATTATCAAACGATAATTAAATCCTTTACTAGTCATTGATTTTCTTTGCGATATAGTCTCTTGAAATCTTCACCATAGTTCCTT
>JAFLKZ010000124.1:3302-17502 GCA_019162915.1 Campylobacteraceae bacterium | reverse complement strand
AACACTATAAACCCACTTTAGTAGCAACTGTTCCTAGACTTTGGGAATCCATGTATACTAAAATCAATACAGCATTAGAAAAAAAAGACCCTAAAAAAGCAAGAATCTTTAAAAAACTTGTAGCTATTTCTGCCATGTATAATTATCAATTACGTATCGTGAAAGATGAATTACCTATTTTTGAAAAAGAGCATTTATTCTTTACATGTAAGAAAAAAGCAGTAGCCTATATAAAATTATTTTTCCTTTTTCCTCTTAATGTTGTGGCTAAAAAGAAGCTTTCTTTGGTACAAGAAAAATTTGGAGGAAGACTGCGTTTGGCTATCAGTGGCGGGGGAACGTTGCCTGATTTTTTAGACACATGGATAGATGCTATTGGTATTCGTATCGTTAATGCTTATGGTATGACAGAGTGTGCACCAGCCATAGCGGGGCGAGCACTTAACTGCAATACTTTTTCAACACTAGGTCTTCCTGTTAAAAATACAACGCTTAAAATCATGAATAAAAATGGGCATAAAGTGGATTTTGGGAAAGTAGGTGAGATTTGGGTGAAGGGCGAGCAAGTTACCAATGGTTATTACAAAAATCAAGAAGAAAATGAAAAGTCTTTTACGCAAGATGGTTTTTTTAAAACAGGAGATTTGGGCAAACTTAGTATCAATGGTGAGCTTGTTATCACAGGGCGTTCCAAAGAGATCATCGTTTTAGCGAGTGGTGAAAATATAGATCCTAGTCGCATTGAATCAACCATTTCTATGCTTCCTTTTATTACCGATACTATTTTAGTAGGGCATACAAAGAAAGGATTAGGCGCACTTATTGTGCCTGATTTTGAAAAACTCAAAGAGTATGTGGCTATCAATTTTAACAAGGTTGTTCATAACATTGAACAAGTAATGGAAGATAAACAAATTATTGCTAAAATAAAAAGTGAAATGAATGAGCTTTTACACCATAAAAAGGGCTTTAAGCCGTTTGAAAAGTTACAAAATATACACTTCTTAGAACACGAATTTAAAGTAGGTGTGGAGCTTACCAATACATTAAAGAAAAAAAGACACGTTATAGAAAAAAAATATAAAGAGGTTATCGACAAATTTATCCACTAAGGCAAAACAATGGCAAAAGTAACATCGTACGGCGCAGCTTCTATGGTGACAGGTTCATGTCATCTTTTTGAGGTAGGTTCGATTCGGATTTTAGTTGATTGTGGCATGATACAAGGAGAGAGTTGGCAAGATAATTATGAGGCATTTGGCTTTGATGTAGCTTCTATTGATTATCTCATCTTGACCCATGCACATGCAGACCATATAGGAAGAGTCCCTAAACTGGTTAAAGAGGGATTTAATGGCGAAATTATAGCCACACAAGCTACGTTGGATATTTCTCAAATAATGCTACTCGATAGTGCAGCTCTTTTGTATGAAGAGTATGAAACCTTGCTTCGAAAAGCTTTAAGAAGAGGAGAAGAAGCTTTAGTGCGAGAGCCTCTTTACCTTAAAGAACATGTAGAACTTGTTTATACAAAAAAAATTCGCAAAGTAAGATATGGTGAGCTGATACAAATAGCGCCTTTTTTAAATATCACTTTTCACAATGCAGGACATATTTTAGGAAGTGCTTTTATAACTATTACCTATCAAGAAGACAATATGCAAAAAAGAGTTGTTTTCTCAGGAGATTTAGGGAGTCGTAATCGTCTTTTACTCAATGGCCTTGAAGATGTGACACAATCTGATACTCTTTTTATCGAATCAACTTATGGGGATAGGGAACATCGTCCCATTACTGAGAGTATTGCAGAGTTTAGAAGTGCTATTATCGAAACGATGGAGCGTGGAGGAAATGTTTTGATACCTTCCTTTGCATTAGAGCGTACCCAAGAGATTTTATGGCTTTTACATAGTATGCACGAAGAAGGTATTTTGCAAAAATGTACAGTTTATCTTGATAGCCCACTCGCGATTGCTGCTACTAAGATTTACCAGAAATATCCGTTAGAATTGAATGAAAAAATAGGTTTGCATGTAGCGTTAGGTGATAATCCCTTTGGTTTTCCACAACTCAAATATACACAACGCAGAATTGATTCTATGGAAATTAATACGGTTGAAAAAAATGCCATCATTATCGCAGGAAGCGGTATGTGCACGGGTGGGCGCATTTTGCATCATCTTAAACAGCGTATTTGGAATTCTAAAAATGCCATCATTTTTGTAGGCTTTCAAGTCAAAGGAACGCTTGGTAGAAACATTGTTGATGGGGCAGAATTTTTACGTATTTATGGTGACGAAATAAAAATAAAGGCAACAGTGCATACTATTAATGGCTTCTCCGCTCATGCTGATAGGGCTGATATGGTGAATTGGATGAAAAAAATTGAAGGATTGCATCATATTTATCTTATTCATGGAGAGGTAGAAAAGATGGAATTGTTTAAAAGTTATATTCATCAACAGCTAGATTGTAAAGTGCATATAGTTAAAAAAGGTGAGGAAATTTATCTTTAAAATATGTTATAATCACCAAAGATAGAGGTAAAATAAACTTTACTGAGTTAAATTATAATGAAAGAGTTTTTGGATGGTTAGACGTATTTTACACAAGTTTTCACTTTTGCAAGCCTTAGCAATTATGATTATTATTGCGCTTGTTTCTCCACTTCCTCTTTTGCTAGGAACGTACGTTCATAGTGCTTATAAAGCAAAACAAGATGAGTCAATCGTTATTGATACTAAAAAATTTAATCTTTCTTCTGAAATATTTGCAGAATCTTTATGGAATTACTATCCAGAATTGGGTCAAAAGATGATTGATCAATTAACTTTAGACCCAAATATCCTTTATATTTCCATCAAAGATACAGGCGATAGGGTATTTTTAGAGTGGAAAAGTCAAACAAAGACTTCTAGTAATAATCTCTTTATTTTAAATAAAAAACTAGAAAAAAATGGCACGATTATAGGCTCATTGGAGATGGGTTTCAAGACTTTAGGAATTTTAGAATCAGTTATATCAGATATCATGCTTTTTGGTACAACACTGCTTTTACAGTTGATTTTTATTGTCATTGTTATTTCTTTCATTTATTACTACAAAATTATTAAACCTATTAAGCGATTAATGTATCACTCTTCTTTACTCTCCGAGCAAAAGCTAGATCAGCCTTTTATTTGGGATAGTAATGATGAAATAGGATCTCTTGGAACGGCGCTTGAACAGACACGTATAAAGTTAAAAGAACTTTTTGCCAAGCTTAAAGAGGAAAATGAAACACTTGATGAAAAAGTGAGACAAAGAACCAAAGAACTTGAAGATACTAGCCGTTATAAGTCTCAATTTTTAGCAAATATGAGTCACGAGATAAGAACCCCGATGAACGCCATCATGGGAATGACACATCTTATGGGTAAAACAGCAATCAATAAGGAACAAGCAAATTATGTTAATAAAATTAAAGAAGCATCTTCTATATTACTTCGTATTATCAACGATATATTAGACTTCTCAAAGATTGAATCAGGAAAAATGGAAATTGAAAATATTGCTTTTGATTTACACAAAGAAATTAAAAAAAGTTCTTCTATTTTTTCGGTACTTATCAAAGAGAAAAATCTAGAATTTAGTAATGATTTTATCAATACACACCGTTTTTTCAGAGGTGATCCTCATAAAATTATGCAAATTATTAATAATTTTTTAAGCAATGCCATCAAATTTACGACAAATGGTACTATTATGCTAAGAGTAGAAGAAAATGCTCAGTATGATGGTACTTCAAAACTGACCTTTAGCGTAGAAGATACGGGGCTTGGAATTGCGCCAGAAAAGCAAGCTTTTTTGTTTAAAGCTTTTGGTCAGCTCGATGCTTCTATCACAAGAAAGCATGGGGGAACGGGACTAGGGCTTTTTATTTGTACGCAGTTAGCAGATATGATGAATGGGTCGATTTCCGTTGAAAGTATCGAAAATCAAGGGAGTATTTTTAGTTTTCATCTCACACTTCCAAGTGTGCAAGGATTAGATATTCAAAAAGAAAATCCATCAAGCTTTTCTACGCCACTCAACATTTTACTCATAGAAGATGATGAATTTGTAAGGGATACTTTGTCGGATTTTATCCGCTCATTTGGTTTTTTTGTTACATGTCAAAAAAGTGATGATGATATTGTCACGCAAGTCAACGAATTTTCTGTATCTTACAATCTTTTGATTATTGATTATGAACTTTTAAACTATGATGGATTTAGCATTTATGAAAAGATAAAAAAGTCAGTTTTAAAAGATAAACTTCCTCCTGTACTGATGATTTCTTTTAATAATGATACTATATTAACTAATAGCATGCTATATGATGAAATCATATCACTGTGTCAAGTTACCACTAATAAGTCTATTTTTGACCCATCGTCAATAGATTTATCTCAAAAAAGAGTTTTGTTAGTAGAAGATAATGATATTAATTTAGAAGTGGCTACCTGTCTTCTAAAAGATACTAAAGCAAAAATAACGATAGCTAAAAATGGTCTTGAGGCTGTAGAATTCGTTAAAAATGGTTTGTTTGATGTTATTTTGATGGATATACAAATGCCTTTAATGGATGGTTATGAAGCGACAAGAATTATTAGAAAAGAGCTAAAAGTTACAACTCCTATTATAGCGATGACTGCTAATGTGATGTCCCATGATATTGAAAAATGCATCTTGATGGGAATGGAACTGCATATCGGAAAACCTTTTGATGTAGAAGATTTTTATGGTACGTTGCTAGAAGCTTTACATGTAAGCCTTGTGTTTGCGGCAAAAGAAAAGATAGAAGACACCACTGAACAGATTTTTAATAAACAAGAGGCAATTCGAAAACTAGCGGGTGATGAAACATTGTGGACAAAAATACTTTGCAGTTTTTATGAACAGTATATTAATTTACCACATTCTATAAAGGCATTATTAGAAGAAGAAAAGCGAACATTATTGATTGATTATATACATACTTTTAAAGGGTTATGTGGAACAATTGGTGCATTCGCTCTCCAACGCGAAGCAGCGCAAGTAGAAGCTTCCCTAAAAGATGGAAAAGGCATGGAAATATTAGATATCGATACCCTTTTAAAAAAGCATAAAGAACTCTTTTGGGTATTGATGCAGGAGTATGCGGGAATTGTACCTATTGCAAGTGAAATTCAACAACAAGATGAAGTCACAGAAGAAATCGTACAGCTTTTAGATGCCCTAAAAAGTTCATTGAAAACATACAATGCTTCCAATGTTAATCTTATTTTAGATAAATTGGTAATGTATCAAACCATAGGGCGTCACGATTTGTTTAAATCAATTGTGTTATTATGCAGTAAATTTGATTTTGATGAATCGCTACTGGTATTAGAACATCTTAAAATGGAGTTATCCAATGGCTAAAGTTCTCGTGATTGATGATACAACAGAATATATATCTATGCTGACATCACTTTTGTCAGAGCATGAAGTTTTTGCTGCAAAAGACGGCAAAAAAGGGATAGAACTTGCTGAGATGATATTGCCAGATCTGATACTTTTAGATATCAATATGCCACTTATGACAGGCTATGAAGTATGTCGAAGACTAAAGTTGATGAAAAAAGTCAAGGAAATTCCTGTTATTTTTCTCACCGCCAATGATGGAAGTGATTTTGAGGAAATTGGATTTAAGATGGGTGCGGTAGACTATATTGCTAAGCCTTTTAATGCAACAGTGCTTAAAGCAAGGGTTAAAACACATATTGATCTTTATAAATTACAATCCAATTTACAGCAACAAGTTGAGCAAAATATCGATGAAATTCGAAAATTAAATTATGAAATAACTTATATATCAGCTTCCATTGCAGAAATGAAATCTAAAGAAACAGGTCAACATTTGAGAAGAGTTTCTGAATTTTGTTATTTGATTTGCAAGATTTTAGGTAAAGAAGAAAACGAGTGTGAAAAGATTAAAATAGCATCGGTCTTACATGATATAGGAAAAGTAAGAATCCCCGATGAAGTTTTAAATAAACCCTCTAAATTGAGTGATGCAGAGTGGACGATGATGAAGACACACTCCAAATTGGGGTATAACATATTGATTGATTCTGAATTCGAATCGATGAAATTAGCAGCTATTATAGCCCTAGACCACCATGAAAGATGGGATGGAAAAGGTTATCCTAATGGTAAAGTAGGGAAAGAAATTACTTTAGTGGGTAGGATTTGTGCCGTTGCAGATGTATTTGATTCATTATTGGATACGAGAGTTTATAAAGAACCTTGGGGAAAAGAAAGAGTGAGAGAGTATTTTCTAAGTATGAGTGCTGTTCAGTTTGACCCTCAAATTACGTCTATATTGTTAGACAATTTTGATATGTTTATAGATACGTGGAAATCTTTGCAAAGTAATGAGAAAAAAACATGAGAGTTTTTTTTATTGTAGGACTGCTTATTGCTTTTTTGCAAGCCAATACATTTAAGGTTTATACAGAAGAACTTCCTCCTTATAATTTTTTGATGGAGGGCAAGGTTGCAGGAACCTCTACAAAAATTTTACGAGATTTAATGGCAAAAAGTGGTCATAAAATTGAGCAAGATACCGTTATTTTAGCATCTTGGGCAAGAGGTTACCATGAAGCTTTAAATACAAAAAATACGATTCTATATAGTATGGCAAGGACCAGTGAGCGAGAAAATCTTTTTAAATGGGTGGGCCCCATAGATACTTTAAGTGTAGGACTTGTTGCTAAAAAAAGTAGTAAAGTTGATATTAAAAGTGTTGAATGTTTGCATAATTATACGATTGCCGTGATGCATGAGACGGCTGCGGAGAGTATGCTTCTCAATATTGGTTTAAAAACTGAAGAGTTAGAGCGTTTTTCAAATGTTCATGCTCAACTGAGAAAACTTCAAGAAGGTAGAGTAGACGCCATCGCTTTTGGTGTAGAGTCTACTTATGCTTTACTACTAGAACTAGGACTTGATCCATCAGAATATGAAACGGTCTATGTTTTGAAGAAAAGTGATTTGTATTTTGCATTTCATAAAAGTACGGATGATACATTAATCGAAGTGTTAAATAAAACTTTAAGAGCTATAAAAAAATAGTCTATTGTTTTTATAGTTTTCTTAAGCCATTAAGAGTATAGTTTTATATAAATTTTAAGGAGCTACGATGCAAGTCAATGCTAACTCCATGATGTCAATGTCCAATCAAATGTTTAAAAGCGCTAGTAGTGTTGCTAATATGAACAATGCGGATGCAAATGCAAAACAGACAGATTTAAGTAAAGAACTTACAGATCAGATGGTTATTCAAAAAAATCTTGATGCTAATGTTGAAGCAGTCAAAACGCAAGATAAAATGTTAGGCTCACTTTTAGATTTAACTATATAATTAACATCGCATCACCGTAGGAGAAAAATCGATAATTTTCTTTTACGGCTTCTTCATATAACTTCAAAGTTTTTTCAATTCCCACAAACGAAGCTACTAACATAATGAGTGTAGATTTTGGAAGATGAAAGTTGGTCAAAAGATGATTTACTCTGATAGGTTTATTTTCAGGATGTAAAAAAAGATTGCATTCCCCAAAAGATTTTTTTTCTCTTTTAAAATATTCTATGGTTCGAGTCACGGTTGTTCCCACTGCAAGAATATTTTTGTTTTCATTAATGGCTTTACATGTAGACTCTGGTATGCTATAGAGTTCAGAATGCATGACGTGATCTCGTATATCCTCAGCGTCTACAGGTTTAAAAGTTCCAGCGCCTACATGCAATGTTAGAAAATGCGTTTCATATTTATGTTTGAGTGTTTCAAACATAGTGTCTGTAAAATGTAAAGAAGCAGTAGGTGCCGCAACGGCACCTTTTTCTTTTGCAAAAACACTTTGATAATCTTGTATATCTTCTTTAGTATCTTCTCTTTTGATGTAAGGAGGAAGGGGAATATGCCCTATAAGTTCAAGAATAGCAAAGAGTGCTTGGGTTCCAATAGGATTTTGATTTTCAAAGAAAGAAACAACTCTCGTTCCATCAACATTGAGTTTTTCAATTTTAGCACTGAGATTTTGTTCAAAATGGATAATCATACCTTCTTTAACACGACCTCTAATATAGACAGAGTAAAGATTTTCGGGCAAAGGTGAGTTGAGCAAAAATTCAATCTCTCCACCACTTTCTTTTTTCCCAAAAAAACGAGCTTTGATAACCTTAGTATCATTTAAAACAACAGTAGTTTCTTGCGGTAAAAAATCAAAAAGATTTTTAAAAATAGCATGGTGTATCGTGTCTGTTGTTCTATCATACACAAGTAGCCTTGCCTCATCTCGTGGTTCGATGGGATGAGTTGCTATAAGCTCACTGGGTAGATAATAATCGTAAGTAGATTTTAAAAGAGGATTGATGGATTAATCCTCTTTTTTAGTTTCTTCATTGTCTGTTGCTTCTTCATCAACCTCAGGCGGAATATAAGGATTAACAGCTTTTGCTACTAGGATTGAAACACCATATAAAATAGTCAAAGGAGCAGCCATAAGAAACTGAGAAAGAATATCAGGCGGTGTTAAAATGGCGGCAACAACAAATATAATAACAATCGCATATCTAAAGAAATCTTTTAGTGCTTTGTCATCAACGAGTCCTAATTTTGCAAAGAAAAAGATAACAACGGGCATTTCAAATGAAAGACCAAACCCAACGATGATTTTAGTGAAAAAGCCTACATATTCTCCAATACTTGGAAGGGCAGTAAAAAGAGCACTACCAAAACCAATTAAAAAAGCAAAGGCCAAAGGAACAACGGCGTAGTAACAAAATGCGGCACCCATTAAAAACATAAGTGTAGCAGCACTTACAAAAGGAATAACCAATCTTTTTTCATTGTCATATAAACCAGGAGCAACAAAAAGCCAAAACTGCCAAAAAATAACGGGTAAAGAGGCTACAAAACCTGTAAAAAATGCAACTTTCATCGCTGTAAAAAATGGTTCTTGTACACCCGTAAAGATAACATTACTGCCTTCTGGCAAAACTGCTTTAAGGGGTGCTATCATCCATGCAAGGATAGGTTGCCAAAAAGAAAAGCAGATAAGAAACATGAGAATAATGATAGCAACAGAAATACCAAGTCTTTTTCTAAGTTCTCCTAAATGGGGTTTTAACTCATCAAACATTATACTTTTTCCTCTTTTTTAACATCAGGCTTTATTTCTGTGATGGCGATATCTGGTTTTGTTTCTAGGGGAGCAGAAATACTGTGTTCTATCTCTCTTAGCGAATCATTAACCCCTTGTGTAGAGCTTTTTATCTCTTCAAGCTCATCAAATGTGATAACTTTTCGAGCACTTGTAGCCGCTTCATCAAGCCTTTTTTTATACACAAGTGCCTCTTCTTTAAGTTCTTGAATTTTTAATTCTTGTTCAAAAGAGTTTTTTACATCATTAATACTATTTTTAAAAGTTCTAAAAAATTTAGCTATTTTGACCATCGCTTCAGGAAGTTTGTCTGGACCCAAAAATATAATCGCAACAATAGCAATAACGAGAATTTCGCCCATATCCATACCAAACATATATTTACCGCCTAAGAGTGATTTTTCAAAATATTGATTTTATCTTAACTTTTATCAAAAAAAGCTTACCATGCTACGCTTTGCGGAGGATTTGTTTTAAAGGCTTTTTTGATAGCTTTTGGAACAGCATTTTTGAGTTCATCACTAAAAAGTGGGTGTCCAAATTGGAGGGATAGTGATGCTTCTTCGGCACTTTGTTCAGGATTGTGGATAAATGCAATATTTTTAACTTGCGTTGAAGCTGCTTTCAAAATACCACTAGCATAGGCATAAATATGTTCAAAACTCTCTTTTGTAAATTTATCTCCCCATGCAAAAAAGACAAAGTTTCCATAAAAAAGAGTTTTTTTAGAAAAATTGTAATTATCTGCATCAAAATTTACTTTTGAACCCATGAGATCAGTATTGAATTTTTCAATAGCATTTTTTCTTTTGAGATTGGCTTCATTGTAGTTAAACAAAGTTTTTATCTCGATAAGTCTTCCTTCATACGCCTTAAGAAGTCCATCAAAGGCAAGTAGTGTTTTATCTAAATTTAGTTCTACATAAGTTTGTGTAAAGTCATAATTTTGGTCAAGTAGCGATTTTGTAGCATCAAATCCTTTAGGAGCAGAACTTCCTGGATGAAATAACACGATAGTCCCTGCGATAAAATTATGTTTTTCCGCCACCATTTCTTCAAACTCTTCGAGTGAGAGAGTTTTGTCTTTTGCATTGATGTAGAAGTATGTTTCTGTTCTATAAACCAATTTTTTCTTACATGTAAACTTACCAAAAGCTTGCATTTTTTCGTCCTTGTTGTCGATATAATTAAATTATTTTACTATAATAGGGCTGTGAAATAGCTATAAATAAAAAATATTTTTGAAGAGGTGTTCTGTGAGATCGTTTATAGGTGCTTTGCGCATCGTTTTAGTCTATTTTGTCTTTTCCCTTTGTTGGATTTTATTTTCTGATGCACTGTTAGAATATTTTGTACAAGACGTTGCTAGGTTAACGACTATTCAAACATATAAGGGAATATTTTTTATTTTTGTTACCTCTTTACTGCTATTTTTACTTATAAAATCAAATATTTTCGCTATTTATAAAGTTCAGAAAAAACTTCAAGAAAATGAACAACGACTAAAATTTGTGATACAAGGGGCTAATCTTGGATATTGGGATTGGGATTATGTTAACAACAAGCATGTCGTCAATGATAAATGGCTGGAGTTTTTAGGACTTAGTCGCATGGATATCCAAGATAAAGTGAGTGATTGGTCGGAGTTGATACATCCTGAGGATAAAATGGTGACGCAAAGAGCGATTCAAAAAGCGATATTTGATTTTTTACCTTATGTGATAGAGTTTCGAATGAAGCATAAAGATGGGCATTGGGTTTGGATAGAAGGCTCAGGAGCCGTGGTAGAAAAAGACGAAATAACGAATAAACCTTTACGACTTGCGGGCACCCATAAAAATATAAGTTTTCGAAAAAAAGCTAATGAAAAGATAACTTTTTTAGCACTCAATGATGCTTTGACAAAGTTACCAAACCGTATATTTTTGAAGACAAAATTAGAAGAATTTTTAGAAGAAGCCATTAAAAATAAAATGAGTTTGGCTTTTTTATTTTTAGACTTGGATTATTTTAAAAATATCAATGATGTTTATGGTCATTCAGTAGGTGACAAAGTTATTCAAGATGTTGCTTTGCGATTTAAAAATGTTCTTAACGATTCTGATTTTATCGCAAGAGTTGGTGGAGACGAGTTTGTAATACTCACATCGGATAGTTTACATGTAGAAGAGTTGTGTAAAGATCTAGCACATAGTATCGAAAAGCCTTTTGATGTGGGAAATGAAAAAATCAGCCTTGGAGTAAGTGTTGGCATTGCACTTTTTCCTCATGATGGTGACAATTTTGAAGCATTATTTAAAAATGCAGACACAGCGATGTATGCAGCAAAAAATAGTGGTAAAAACAGATATAAGTTTTACACGCAAGATATGAGTGATGTCATTTTTAAATCTACAAAGATGGACAATGAGATGAAAAGAGCCATTGAAAATGACGAGTTTACCTTACATTATCAGCCTCAAATTGACTTAAAAACAGGAGCCATTGTAGGTGTTGAAGCTCTTGTACGCTGGCTTGATCCCATCAAAGGATTAATCCCCCCTAATGATTTTATTCCTAGAGCAGAAGCGAATAGGCTGATGATTCCAATGGGCGAGATAATATTTAAAAAAGCATTAGTACAGATGAAAGAGTGGAGTGCATCAGGACTATTTGATGGAAAAATGGCAATTAATATTTCAGGCGTGCAAATAGAAGAGGAAGACTTTGTGACACTTTTTGAATCTATTCTTCAAGAAGTGGGAGTAGATGCTAGAAAAATAGAACTAGAAGTGACTGAAAGTGCCATTATGAAAGATGCAAAATCTTCTCAAGTAACACTTTTAAAGCTTAGAAATTTAGGCTTTAGTGTTTCAATTGATGATTTTGGTACAGGATATTCATCACTAAGTTATCTCAAGCAACTTCCTATCAATAAACTCAAAATAGATAGAGCATTTATCAAAGATTTGCCTTATGATAATGATGATATTGCCATTTCTAAGGTTATCATTGCATTAGCTAAAAATTTAGAATTACAAGTTTTAGCAGAGGGTGTTGAAACGGAAGAGCAAAGAATATTTTTGTTAGAAAATGGATGTGATACAGCACAAGGCTATCTTTTTGCAAAGCCCATGAATGCAGATTCTTTTGCTCAATTTGCTAAAAAAAAGTAATTTTTTCAGCAAATAAAATGTACAATCTTTTCATAATGTAATATTTTTTAAGGTTAGGTGGTTTGTGTTGAAATTGAAAAAGATAGATATAGCCTATTGGATATTCTTCTTTTTGTTCGTCTCTATTTTTGGAGTTCTTACCTACACCTCAAATATTAATACAAGAACAAAAAACAATTTTGCCATCATTGAAGCAGTAGAAAATCTAAAATCGCTTAACAATGAATTTGATACACTGATCGGTAAAAAGCTTCAAAGACTCGATATCCATTATATTGAAGAAAAAATTGAAGACCTAAACAATCGAATGCATTTTTTAATTCGAGAAAATATTCATTCTAAAAATGAAGAAATATCACCTAAATTTAAAAAAATTACTGAAGATTTTGATGAGAAAGTTTTGTTATTAAAAGAATTCAATGTTCACAATAATGCCTTAATTGATGCGTTTAACGAACTTCATGTTCGCCAAGCAAATATCAACAAAAGGTACTATTTTAGTCCCATTAGTCAAGTCGTCAATGTCATAGTTAGTGATTTTACAAAATCTACTTATAGCGGGCTAGACCTTTTGAATACTTTTTATACCAATATTAAAACGCTTAAAAATCTAGTTGAAACCAATAATTTAGTTGATAATGAATTAATTGTTTTTTTAGAACATTCTGTTTCAGCCTCTGAACATTTGAAAAAAATAAATACTATTACCCTTGAAAATAAAAAAAGCACTTTAGAAGTAAATCTGAATGAGTTTCGTTTTGCCTTGGTAGTATTTTTTGAAAACTCCATCCAAAAAGAACGACTCATCTCTTATACGCTATTTTTTCTTATTTTTTGTTTTTTAATAGTTCTCGTGGTGACATATCGCGCAGACAAATACAACAAACAAGTTCTTATGCGATTTCGCAAAGCAGTTGAAAATAGTGATAATTCCATTGTTATTACAGATGCAAAAAGGTTGATAACGTATGTAAATGAAGCTTTTGAGCAGATTAGCGGTTATTCTTTTAATGAAGTAGTAGGAAAAACTCCTAGTATTTTAAAGTCTGGAAAAACTAAAGAAGATATCTATTTTGATATGAATAGAAAGCTAGAAAGCGGTCAAAAGTGGGAAGGTGAGTTGGTTAACCAAAAAAAAGATGGCACGATTTACTATGAAAAAGTTTCTATATCTCCTATCGTTTTACACGATAATTTAGAAGGATTTTTAGCTATTAAACTTGATATTACAGATATTATCGAGTCTAAAAATAAGATAGAATCTTTAGCCTATTATGATCAGCTCACGGGACTTCCTAATCGTATTAAGTCACAAGAAATTCTTTCTGATTTAATTATATTAGCGCAAAAAAATAAAACCCGTGTTGCTATGATTATTGCAGATTTAGATAGATTTAAAGATATTAACGATGCACTTGGTCATCCTATTGGTGATAAATTACTATTTATTATTGCGTTTAGGCTTAAAAATATCACCCAAGATAAAGCTTTTTTAGCAAGAGTCGGTGGCGATGAATTTGTCATTTTAATTGAGTGTAATGATGAAAACAATGCTGTTATAGCCATGAGTTTAGAAGTTATAAATAGCGTTAAAAATCCTATTGTGATAGATAATTATACTTTAAGCACCAGTGCTAGCATTGGAATATCTTTTTATCCTGATGATGCTAAAAGCGTTGCCGATATGATAAAAAATGCAGATAGTGCTATGTATGATGCTAAAAGTAAGGGAAAAGGTAGATATCAATTTTTCACCCAAGAGTTACTTGAAAAAGCACAACAGCGTTTGAATTTTGAAAATTCTATGCGCTATGCTATGCAACGAGATGAGTTTTC
>JAFLKZ010000124.1:0-3258 GCA_019162915.1 Campylobacteraceae bacterium | reverse complement strand
ACCTTGTGTTTTTATTCCTATTGCTGAAGAAAGTGGTATGATTATTCCTCTTGGTGAATGGATTTTTACAGAAGCATGTCAGGCGTTTGTTGAATGGCAAAAAGAAGGTCTTGCCATTGACACCATAGCGATTAATCTTTCTAGTATTCAGTTTAGGCAAGAAAATCTTGTTTCAACATTGCAGAGTATTATTACAAAGGTGGGTATTGATGCTCGCTGTGTAGAGATAGAGATAACCGAGAGGTATATCATGGAATCGACAGAACAAAATATGACACTTCTCGAAGAGCTTCGAAATATTGGTTTTAAAATTTCTATCGATGACTTTGGTACGGGTTATTCCTCGATGAGTTATCTCAAAATGCTCCCACTCGATACACTGAAAATAGATAAATCCTTTATTGATGATATTCCTTATGATTTAAATGATGTAGCTATTACGCAAGCTATCCTAGCACTTGCAAAAAGCTTAAATTTTCATGTGGTAGCTGAGGGTATTGAAAATAAAGAGCAAGAAGATTTTCTTTTAGCAAATGGCTGTGATACAGCACAAGGTTATCTCTTTGCAAAGCCTATGAGTGCAACATCCTTTAAAGCATTTCTTCACCAAAACTAATTTTTAGCTCCATTTTAGTAAAATAAGCCAATTTTATCACATAGGGCGATGCATACATGGAAAATTTAGAAGCAGTTTTAAAAAAACACAAGTTGACAACGGGTGAGTATGAAAATATTTTAAGTATTTTAGGTCGTGAGCCAAATATGCTAGAGATTAGCATTTTTTCCTCTATGTGGAGTGAACACTGTTCATACAAATCTAGTAAAAAATATCTTAATGGTTTCCCAACAAAAGCACCATGGGTTATTCAAGGACCAGGTGAAAATGCTGGTGTTATCGATGTAGGTGATGGTATGGCTGCTGTCTTTAAAATGGAATCACACAACCATCCAAGTTTCATTGAACCGTATCAAGGTGCTGCAACGGGCGTGGGTGGCATTTTAAGAGATGTTTTTACCATGGGAGCAAGACCGGTTGCTAACATGAATTCGCTTCGTTTTGGAAATGTAACCAATAACGATGATATTTCACGTCATCAGCGCTACCTTGTGCGTGGCGTAGTTGCAGGTATTGGTGATTATGGTAACTGTATGGGTGTTCCGACCATCGGTGGTGAGACTTTCTTTGATGAGAGTTACAACGGCAATATCTTGGTGAATGCTTTTACCCTTGGACTTGCAAAAAGTGATGAGATTTTTTACGGTAGAGCTGAAGGTATCGGCAATCCTGTGGTTTATGTGGGGTCTAAAACAGGACGTGATGGTTTGGGTGGTGCTGTTATGGCAAGTGATAGCTTTACGGAAGCAAACAAATCTCTTAGACCAACAGTACAAGTGGGTGACCCTTTTGCAGAAAAACTTTTACTCGAAGCATGTTTAGAACTCTTTAGAACAGACTATATCGTGGGTATTCAAGATATGGGTGCAGCAGGTCTTACTTCAAGTTCATTTGAGATGGCAGGACGAAGCGGTAGTGGTATGATTATGCATTTAGATAAAGTACCTGCACGCGAACTTGGTATGGAATCTTTTGAATTTATGCTCTCTGAATCACAAGAGCGAATGCTTATTTGTGCTAAAAAAGGCTATGAAGATAAAGTTGTAGATATCTTTAGAAAATGGGACTTAAACGCTGAAATCATCGGTGAAGTAACCGCTACGGGTAATATGGAACTTTTCTGGCATGGTGAGAGAGTTGCAGATATGCCAGTACAACCTGTGAGTGAGCAAGCACCTATTTACGATAGACCAACTAAAGAGCCAGCTTATTTAGCCACAATAAAAAATACAACCATCAATGATTTTGCAAAAGTTGATAACCAAGAAGCATTTGATACGCTTTTAAATTCAGTAGAAATCAGTGATAAATCATGGATTTTTGAGCAATACGACTCAATGGTTCAAACCAATACGATAAAAGCTCCAGGAAGCCTTGATGCGAGTGTTATTCGTATCAAAGAAAATGGCAAAGCACTCTCCATGAGTAGTGATTGTAATCCTCGTTATAACTACATCGACCCATTTGGTGGAGCAGCAGCAGCGGTCGTGGAAAGTGGTAGAAATGTTGCTATGAGTGGTGCTCGCCCTTTAGCGATTACAGATTGTTTAAATTATGGAAATCCTGAAAACCCAGAAGTGATGTGGCAGTTTGCACAAGGCTGTTATGGTATCAAAGAAGCATGTGCAAAACTTAATACGCCTGTTGTCAGCGGAAACGTATCGCTTTACAACGAAACTAATGGCATCGGTGTTTTCCCAACGCCTGCAATCGTTATGGTTGGGTTAAATGAAGATGCGAATAAAACACTCCCTTCAAGCTTCCAAAAAGAGGGCGCTTCTTTATATCTTATCGGTGATACAAACAGTGATTTTGGCAAAACTAGATTATGACAAAGAACTTAAACTTTGGGAATTGGTTATCGAAGCCAATAAAAAAGGACTTCTTAACTGCGCTAAAGATGTCAATGTCGGTGGTATCGCTATTGCCTTAGCTAAGATGTCAGCCAAAAGTGGTAAAGGCTCTACATGTAAAGTAGAACTAGGTGATGCTAGAGATATTTTTGCGGAGAGTTTTTCTCGTGCTATCGTTGAAGTGAATGATGAAAAAGCTTTTGAAGCATTTGCTAAAACTGTAGGAATTAATGTTGAAAAGATGGGTACAGTTGGTGGAAATAAGCTTACATGTAACGATATCTCAAAAGAAGTTTCAACGATTAAAGAGCGTTACTTTAATCGTTTTGCAGAAGTTATTGAACAAGATATTTAGTCGTTAAAACGATCCATACGCTACAAAAAAAGCGAGGTTGAGACATTCTGTCTTGACTTCGCCATTCTTTGATTTACATCTTTTCATATAGGTGTTAACTACTTTATCCCCTTTTTTTGTTTGAGAAGGAAAGGCAAAGTTCATATAATCTATGATATTTTTACCATTTGAGTGGTGAATAAATTCTATGGTTTTATCAGAATCCACCTTAGTAACAATACCTACATGGGTGATGTTTTCTGCTACTTTATTTTTAACTTTTGTTTTACGTCGTTCGGTATTTTCAAAAAAGACAAGATCTCCGATGCGTGGAAGTTTATTTTCAAAAGTGTCCCCTTTTTTACCCATGAGATTGTACATGGCTCTTGATTTACGTGCATTATCAAAACTTTGGCTTAACTCTTTTTCTCCATAAAAAGGACTTCCATTTTTAA
>JAFLKZ010000033.1:10834-17536 GCA_019162915.1 Campylobacteraceae bacterium | reverse complement strand
ATGTTTTGGCCCGAAAATTTTTACACACGTTCCCAAGATTTGGAAGAAGCGTATCATGATGCGGGACAATTTTATTGGACGCATCTCGCTCGCGAAGAAGCCTCTCAAGAAAAAATTTCATTTTCTAATATCAGTATTCCGATTATTTTACCTCGCCATCTTGTTCAAGATATTGATACTCCGCAGGATTGGGAGTTTGCTGAATTACTCTACGAAGTGATTCAACGCACTAAAGTGAGGAAATAAAATGTTCAATCAAACGTTTGAGATAGATGGTAGAAAAATCGGTGAAGGGTGTGAACCTTATATCATTGCAGAGATGTCCGCGAACCACGGAAATAATCTGGATACCGCCATCGAAATTATCAAAGAGGCCAAGAAAGCAGGAGCCGATGCTGTTAAGATTCAAACCTATACCGCCGACACCCTAACCCTTAATTGTCCCACCCCAGCATTTGAAGCCAAAGGGGCTTGGGAAGGTCAATATCTTTACGACCTCTATTTAGATGCCTCTATGCCTTGGGAATGGACACCCATACTTCAAAAGGTTGCCGAAGAGATTGGGATTACCCTTTTTTCATCGCCTTTTGATGTTTCTTCGATTGAATTTTTAGAAGCGCTAAATATGCCAGCCTATAAAATCGCATCCCCTGAAATCATTGATTTACCCTTTGTAAGAAGAGTTGCACAAACAGGTAAGCCGATCATCATGTCAACAGGCGGTGCGACCTTATCTCAAATTGGTGATGCTGTAGCGATTATGGTTGAAGAGAACGTCAAAGACTTAGCGATCTTAAAATGCACAAGCGAATATCCTGCACCTCCTGAAAAAATCCATCTCAAAACGATTCCCAATCTCAAAGAGGTCTTTAAATGTCCGATAGGTTTATCGGATCACACACTGGGAAGCGCCATCCCCATAGCTTCAGTTGCCCTTGGCTGCAGTATTATCGAAAAACACTTTATCGTCAATCGAAACGATACAACAGCTGATAGTTTTTTTTCAGCGACCCCCGATGAGCTTAAAGCAATTGTTGATGGGAGTAAGCTAGTTTATAAAGCCTTGGGAAGTATTAATTACCCGCTGGTTCCACCAAAACCGCAAAGAAGCTTAATTGCTATAACAGATATCTCAGAAGGGGAACCCCTCATAAACAGCAAAAACATCAAAAGCTTGCGCCCAGGCGGTGGAATAGAGCCAAAATATATCGATAAAGTTGTAAATCGAAAAGCGCAGCAAGAGATCAAATTTGGAACGCTGCTTCAATGGTCAATGGTAGGAGAAAGTCTCTAAGTGAACCCGCTTAAAATAGCATTTTATACTGAAGCAGGTACGCAGAGGGGAATGGGGCATCTGGTACGATGTTATTCACTGTATGAGGAATTTAAGCGGTACGGAATAAATGGATCTTTTTTTCTGGATAGCGACATCGATTTTAGCTACAAATTTAGCGATTTACACCCTTTTATCTGGGATGAATTTCGTATAGACGATACGTATGACATCGTTGTTATCGACAGCTATGAAGCCTCTATCGATATTTACAATACTATTGCAAAGGCTGTACGCGTGCCCGTATTTATCGATGATTATGGTCGATTAGAGTATCCAAAAGGGGTTATTATCAACTTTGCTCCGGATGCGCAGAAGCTGTTCTTTCGCGATAAAAATCCAGAAAACATGTATCTACTGGGAGTGGATTACGTTCCTATTAGAAGAGAAATTTTAACTGTCAATCCAAAAAAACAGCCTCAAATTTTTATCATGCTGGGTGGAAACGACATCTTTAACGTATCACAAATGATCCTTGAGGCATTGCAAGATATAGATCTCAAAAAAGTGGTGGTTGTCAATAATGCAAGCATAGCCGAAACGTTACGCACGTATGAGAATGTAACTGTTTTGCACAAACCCTCCGATGAGGAGCTTATTTTTGAAATGGCTCGAAGCTCTTTAGCCATTTCAACGGCGAGTATGAGCGTATATGAACTTGCTTATTTCACAATACCGACGATCATTGTTGCTTTGAGCGAGAATCAAAAAATAGGCTCTATACAACTTTTAAGCCATCATTTAGCCGCTTATCTTATCGATGTTACGGATGGGCATTGGATCACGGATCTTTATAAATATGTGACATCCTTAAACTCAGAAAATATCCATCCGACTATCGATGGCAAAGGAAGAGAAAGAATCGTAAAATTTATTATAGAAATGGTGAAAAAATGAAAAAAATTCTTTTGCTTGGCGGTAGCCATAGGGATATACCGCTGATAAAAGCTTCTCAAGAGTTAGGGTATTTTGTTATAACACTAGGAGATAGAGACTATTACCTAGGGCATCAATACTCGGATAAATCGTATAAAATAAACTTTAATGATTTAGAAAAAGTCAAAAAAATCGCCCTCGATGAACAAATAGATTATCTATTGCCCGGCTGTGGTGAAGAATCATATCTTAAGACGGTTCAACTCTCACATGAGTTAAATATAGGCAATTTTGATACGCCAGAAACGGCAAAACTAATCCACAATAAATGGAAATTTAAAGATTTTTGCCTAAAAAACACTATTTCTACTCCCAACGGTATTTTTTACAAAGATCAAAACGATTTAAAGAATTTACAATTCCCCATTGTTGTTAAACCAACCAATCTCTCGGGTGGAAGGGGTGTTGAGATCGTCTATGATGCCAATGAACTGCAAAAATCCCTCACCAACGCACAAAAATTTAGTGATGAAATTTTTCTTGAAGAATTTATCGATGGAAAACTGATCGCCTATTCTATTTTTCTAAAAAATCAAAAAATTATTTATGGATTTGTAGGCGAAGATAAAATCTATCTCAATCCATATCTTATAGCATCGGCATATCCAACCGATATAGAGGATGTTGTTCTAAATAAACTCAAAGAAGATATAGAAAAATTAGCTCGCCTTCTGCATCTCGTCGATGGTATGTTTCATTTACAAGTTTTAATCAAAGATCAAAAACCTTATATTATAGATGTAACACGAAGAATTCCGGGAGATTTATATCCTTATTTGATAGAGTATTGCGATGACGTTGAGTATTCAAAAGCAGTTGTCAATGCGTATACAACGGGGATAATCTCGGATGAATTCGATCCTAAATCCCAAAAACAATCGTTTGTCATACGCCACTGCGTCATGCCCTCAACCAATGGTATTTACAAAGAGATACACATAGACGAGAGCTTACAAAACAGCATAATCTATACCTTTGATTTGATGGAAAAAGGGTCTATCGTAACCGATTTCTTGCATACGCAGCTGGCGATCATTTTTATAAAATTAAATCAACCTGATTCTTCAATTCTAAACCATATAAATAAATTAATTTATCCTATCGTAAATTCAGAAAATTATTCATGAAAAAAAGAACCTTATTTATAGCAAGATTCAGTAATGGTAATGCAAGTTCAAGACCAGATACATATTAAGTGAAAATATAGAAGGATTAATAACACTTGATTACTATGACCTCTATTTTGCAAATTCTAAAGACAAATTTGAGTTATTACTAGAAAATATTATTTCTAGTAATAAAATTAAGTACCTTTTTATTGGTTTTGCCTCTGAAGATTTCACAATTGATTTAAATTTTTTATTAAAATTAAAACATACTTACAAGCTATGTATCATAAACACGTCTCAGGATCCAGAAACATTCTTTGAATCACGTGATAGATACTATAACCAAATTGCTGATTACATTTTACCATTTACGGTTTTGCCAAATCAATGTTTATATAAAAACTACCATATAGATGCTATCACTCTATACAGTGTTTACAACAAAAATATGTTTTATAATTTAGATTTAGATAAAACCATCGACGTCTCTTTTATAGGAAATGTAAATAAAGCAAATAGAAGAGAATATATAAACTATCTTAGAGATAATGATATTAACGTTCAAACATATGGAGTTGGTTCAGAGAATGGTTTTGTAAACCATAAAAAGATGATGGATATTATTAATTCTAGTCATATAAATTTAAATTTCACAGATAGTGCATTAAGTCTAGACTTTGATTTTAATACAAATACAAACTTTACAATTGGTACACATATAAATTCACGAATTCAACAAGCCAAGGGAAGATTAATCGAAATATATTTAACAAACTCTTTTTGTTTGAGCCAAGAGGGGAATGGGACAAGGGTACTGTTTGATGATAATAGAATAATATTTAATACAAAAGAAGACTTACTACAGAAGATAAAATACTACTTAAATGACAAGCAAACGTCTAAAAATATAGCTCATGAGTTATATCTAAAAGCACTAAAATTTGATGCGAGCGAAAGATTTAAAGATATCTTGCCAAGTTTAAAATATAATTCTAAATATATACATAAGCTATATATTGACAAAGAATTTATTAGGAATTATACTTCATATCATTTTTTATTTTTCTTTAATTTTTTGTTAAAAGGTAAGATAAAATTAGCTTTAAATGAGACTAGGATTTTTATAAAATATAGATGTTTTAATTTTAATACAATATTACCATCTAAAAATGCAATCAATATACGCATACAAAAGATTTAGAAGGGTACAAAAATAATGATCAATACTCTATTTTTATATCAATCAAACGAACCTTTAATAAAAGAGAACTTAGAACTAAATTCATCGACTTATTATGAATTAGATTTTATAGTAAAGCTAAAAAATTGTTCTGCGGATAAATTTCATATAGAACTGAATCAATATATATCCAAGTATGAGATAAATCATCTTTTTATTTTACTCGATAATTGTGATAGTTCAATTAGCCTCACAAAGCTATATTCAATAAAAAAGAAACATAACCTTAAAATTGTTTTCATTTTCAGAGATTCTCCCAACTCTTTTGAATATATTGACAGATACTATGCTCAAATAGCCGAACTTGTAATATTAGATGACATTCCTTTTATAAATGATTTTTATAAAATGCTTGAGATTCCAACATACATTTTAAAAAACTTAAGAACTGAATTAAATATAAATTCAACAAATATATTTTCTTCATCATTAGTAAACCTTTCAATTCAACCAAATAAGGAATATAAAAAGATTAGATATCCTTTGTCAATCAATCAACAATTTAAAGAAATCTTCAAATATATCAGCGCCACTCCTAAAATATATCCAGAACTATTAACAGATAAAAAATTTACTTACTCTCAAGAGATTTATGAAATATATTGGATTTTATATCATATTATCGAAAATAAAAATTTCAAAATCTCTTTGGAACTCATTAATCCAAAAAATTTCAAATATATCACCAAAACCTTTAGGTTATTAAAAACTATGACATCCAGTAAAAGTCTATCGACAAATAGAGCCATTGATACTATTAATAAATCTCTCTATGTAGAGTATTCTTTATGAATAAAGAGAATGTAGATTATCTAATAATTGGTGCTGGAATCATTGGGATGTCTATCGCCTATGAACTTAAGCAACAATTTCCAAATAAAAAAATAGTTATTATTGACAAAGAAGATCGCGTTGCTAAACACGCGAGTGGAAGAAATAGTGGTGTTTTACATGCTGGTTTTTACTACAGCGCTGAGAGTTTAAAGGCAAGGTTTACAGTCGATGGAAATCGTTTAATGAAAAAATTTTGCTTAGAGAATGGAATCTATGTAAGTGAGACTAAAAAGATAGTCATTGCGCGCAATGAATTTGAAGTTCAAGGGTTAGAAGAACTTCAAAAGAGAGCAGAAATCAATGGTGTTGAAACAAAATTAATAAATGAAGAAGAATTAAAAGATATTGATACAAATATAAGAACATATAAAAAAGCTCTTTTTTCTCCAACGACAGCCTCTGTAGATCCAACGCAAGTTTGTTTAAAACTTAAGGACTTATTACAAAGTTTAGGTGTAACCTTTTGTTTTAATAAAAAATTTGAAGATACCAATATAGAGTACAAGTATCTAGTAAATTGTGCAGGCGCTTATGCAGATAAAATAGCACAGCAGTTTGGTTTGGCGAAAAACTATACCATGCTCCCCTTTAAGGGAATATACCTAAAGTATATGAATGATAAAACGGTGATAAAAACGAATATATACCCTGTTCCAAATTTGGCTAATCCATTTTTAGGTATTCATTACACTGTTACGGTTGATGGTAGTATTAAAATTGGACCAACGGCAATACCAGCATTTTGGAGAGAAAATTACAAAGGATTTGATAATTTTAGCTTTAAAGAAGCGCGAGAAATTTTATATTATGCAACAAGGCTTTTTCTGCTTAACTCATTCAACTTTAGAAGATTAGCTATAAATGAGATGAGGAACTACGTAAAATCTATTTTTATTCAAAAAGCGAAGGACATGGTTTATGACATTGGAGATAATTTTCAAGCAATTCCAGCAGGAATTAGGGCGCAGCTTTTAAATACGTATACAAACGAATTGATTCAAGATTTTATTGTCGAACATAGTGAAAACTCGACTCATATTTTAAATGCTGTAAGCCCTGCATTTACTTGTTCATTTGCATTTGCTAAGTATATTACGGACGAGATAAAGAAGAATGAAAATGGATAAAATCTCATGAAAGCAATAATATTAGCAGGTGGCTTTGGCACTAGACTGCAGAGTATAGTAAAAGATGTTCCAAAACCTATGGCAGAAGTAAATGAAAAACCTTTTTTATGCTATATATTTGAT
>JAFLKZ010000033.1:8904-10803 GCA_019162915.1 Campylobacteraceae bacterium | reverse complement strand
GTAAATACAATGTAAATGAAGTCATTTTAAGTGTTGGCTATAAACAAAAAATAATTAAAGATTTTTTTAAAAATAGATACAATAATATAAGCATAAGATATTCATCTGAAGTAACTCCTTTAGGTACTGGTGGAGCAATTAAAAAAGCTTTAAAACTTTTAAATCAACATGAAAATATACTAGTCTTAAACGGAGACACTTTTTTTGATATAGATTTAAATTCTTTTTATGAGGCCTCGTTGAATGAAAAAATTTGCATAGCTATTAAGCCTATGAAAAATTTTGATAGATATGGGTGTGTAGTAGTTGAAAATGAAAGAATTATATCTTTTAGGGAAAAGTGTTTTATAGAAAGTGGTTTTATAAATGCAGGCATCTATTTTATATCTAAAGATATTTTTGAAAATATCAAAGAAAATGTATTCTCCTTTGAGACATTTTTAGAGAATAAAAAAGAGATAAAATCATATAAAGAAAATGCTTATTTTGTCGATATTGGTGTGCCTGATGATTACAACCAAGCACAAATAGATTTTAAGGAACTTTTTTGATATTATCAAGGACACCATACCGAATATCATTTTTTGGAGGAGGAACTGATTATCCAGAGTATTATTTGGAATATGGTGGAAAAACTCTAGGGGTGGCGATAGATAAATATTCATACTTGAATATTAGAAAATTACCCCCTTTCTTCGACTATAAACATAGGATTGTTTACTCGAGACAAGAGAGTGTCAAATCAATAGAAGAGATTGCGCATCCATCAGTTAGAGAAACAATGAAGTATTTCAATATAGAGGATGGTATTTCTATTCATCATGATGGAGATATTCCCGCGCGAAGCGGTATGGGCTCAAGTTCTGCATTTACTGTTGGTCTCATAAATTCTCTTCATGCTTTAAATGGAGAAATAATTTCAAAAACTAACCTTGCAAAAGAGGCTATTCACATAGAACAAAATCTTATAAAAGAAAATGTAGGCTCTCAGGATCAAGTTTTTGCAGCTTACGGTGGTCTAAATATCATAGACTTCTTACAAAGTGGAAAGATTGGTGTTACTCCTATAATTATGAAGGCACACAGAATTAAAGAGTTTCAAGATAATTTAATGTTATTTTTTAGTGGTCTATCAAGAACTGCTTCTGAAATAGTTCAAGAACAGAGAGAGAAAACCTCTATCAATATAGAAAATTTAAATAAGATGAAAACATTGGTTGACGAGGCTTTCGTCATTTTAACGGATGAAAAAAGAGAACTCAGAGAATTTGGAATATTATTAAATGAGACATGGCATCTGAAAAAATCCCTCTCCAGTAAAATTACAAATGATGAGATTGATAATATATATATAAAAGCACTAAATGCAGGTGCGATAGGTGGGAAACTTTTAGGTGCAGGTGGTGGAGGTTTTATGGTGTTTTATGTAGAAAAGAAAGACCAAGATAACGTTATGAAAGCACTTGATGGTTACTTACAAATACCTTTTAATTTTGATTATGAGGGCTCAAAAATAGTTGTATATGAAAATGAAAATAGGGATATATCATGAATTACGAATTAGCTTACTCAACTTTTGGAGAAGAAGAAAAACAAGCCATGTATGATGTCATAGAAAGTGATATATTTACTATGGGTAAAAATGTAAAGGCATTTGAGGAGCAATTTGCAAATTTTTTTGGTAAGAGATATGCAGTAATGGTAAACTCGGGTAGTTCGGCGAACCTTGTAGCGATCGCTGCACTGTTTCATAAAAAAGATCTGCCACTTAATCGAGGAGATGAAGTTATTGTACCTTGTATATCCTGGGCTACTACATTTTATCCATTGCAGCAGTACGGGCTAAAGTTAAAGTTTGTAGATATTGATCTTGATACTTTAAACTATGATATATCTGAA
>JAFLKZ010000033.1:6321-8894 GCA_019162915.1 Campylobacteraceae bacterium | reverse complement strand
CAGTAAGCTCAAAAACAAAATTAATTCTTACAGTTTCAGTTTTGGGAAATCCGAACTATTATGATGAGATAGAGAAAATTTGTGAAGAGAACAACATCATGCTTTTTGATGACAATTGTGAATCTATGGGAGCCAAATATAACGGGAAGTACACAGGGACAAGTGGACTAGTAAATACATTTTCAACGTTTTTTTCTCATCATATTTCGACTATGGAAGGGGGTCTTATTTTAACTGATGATTTTGAAATATATTCACTTTGTAAGTCTCTTAGAAATCATGGTTGGACAAGAGACCAAGATGAAAATAGCCCTATTTATGAGAAAAAATATGATGATTTTTTTGAAGCGTATAGATTTATATTACCAGGCTACAATGTTCGCCCAGGAGAACTTCAAGGGGCTTTAGGGCTTCAACAGATTAAAAAGCTACCGGCAATGATCATGAAAAGAAGACAAAATGCGGAGTATTTCAAAAGTAAATTTGAAAATGACAATAGGTTTTTAATTCAAAAAGAGGTTGGAGAAAGTTCTTGGTTTAGTTTCACCATGATAATTAATCCAAAAAGTAATCTAAGTAGAGACAAAGTGTTTGAAGCTCTAAAAAAATCTAAAATTGGTTATAGAATAATTACTGGTGGTAATTTCTTGGAACATGACGTTATTAAGTATTTTGAGTATGAAGTTACCAAATCAGACAATGCAAGCTATGCGCATAATAATGGTTTTTTTGTTGGCAATGCTCCAAAAGATATGACAAATGAAATAGATTTATTATATACGACATTAAAGGATTTATAAAATGAATTTCAATATATTAATTACAGGTGGCGCAGGCTATTTAGGTTCAGTGATGGTTCCAGAATTATTAAAGCTAGGTCATAAAGTCACCGTATTAGATACATTTATGTTTGGTCAAAATTCACTTTCAGATGTCTGCCATCTTGATAACTTTAGTGTAGTAAAAGGTGATGCTAGAGATAAGTCACTTTTAAAATCACTAACTAAAGATAAGGATATCGTTATTCCCCTAGCAGCACTAGTTGGTGCTCCATTATGTAATCGCGATATGATCGGTACCGTTACAACAAATAGAGATGCAATACAGACATTATCAGATGTCCTCTCTAAAGAACAAAGAGTCTTAATGCCAATTACCAATAGTGGATATGGCGTAGGGCAAGATGGTATTTACTGTACAGAAGAGACGCCGCTTAATCCTATATCAACTTATGGAAAAACTAAAGTTGAAGCTGAAGAGATTATTTTGCAAAGAGAGAACTCTATTAGCTTTAGACTCGCAACTGTATTTGGTATGAGTTCACGAATGAGACTTGATTTGCTAGTAAATGATTTTACATATAGAGCGGTAAATGATGGCTTTATCGTAATCTTTGAGGGTCACTTTAAAAGAAATTATATTCATATCCGTGATGTTGCAAATGCTTTTATTCATGGAATTAATAATTTTGAAACTATGAAAGGTGAAGCTTATAACGTAGGCTTATCCGATGCAAATCTTTCTAAGCTAGAGCTTTGTGAAATAATTAAAAAACAAGTTCCAAATTTTACTATTATGGAAGCAGAAATTGGAAAAGATCCAGATCAAAGAAATTATATTGTTTCAAATGAAAAAATTGAAGCTACTGGATTTAAACCAAAGTTCAGTCTTGATATCGGTATAAAAGTGCTTTTAAAAGGTTATACGATTATAAATAATAGTAAATTCAGTAATGTTTAATAAACAATCTAGAATATATGTCGCTGGACACACTGGTCTACTTGGAAGTGCTTTGTTTAAAATACTTCAGAAAAATGGATATGAAAATATTATTATCAAAACACATGAAGAATTAGAATTAACCGATAAAGCAGAGGTCGAGATTTTTTTTAAAAAGAATAAAATTGACTTTATATTTTTATGTGCAGGAAAAGTTGGTGGCATCATTGGTAACAAAACGAATCCAGCCTCTTATTTACATGAAAATTTATTGATTCAGGACAATATATTTGAGATGGCAAATAACTATGAAGTTGAAAATGTAATTTTTTACGGTTCATCTTGTACTTATCCAAAGGTATGTCAACAACCAATGAAAGAAGAATATTGGCTTACGGGTGCTATAGAAGAGACAAGCATAGGGTATGCAGCGGCTAAAATCGCTGGAATAATAGGGTGTAAATCGTATAATACTCAGTACAATACAAATAGATTTATTTGTGTGGTACCAAACTCCATCTATGGTGCTAATGATAACTTTGATTTAGAAAATTCACATGTATTCTCGGCTCTTATTAGAAAAATAGATACCGCAAAAGAAGAAGCTCAAGAGTGTTTAACTCTTTGGGGTAGTGGAAATCCAAGAAGAGAATTTATATTTAGTGAAGATGTAGCGAGTGCTTCAATATTTTTAATGCAAAATGCTGAAAAATTAGAAAATAGCCATTATAATCTAGGCTCGGGAATCGACTACTCTATTAAAGAATTAGCAGAAGCTATTGCAAAAGTAGTAGGCTATAATGGTAAAATAGAGTGGGACATTACGAAACCAGATGGTGCAATGAAAAAACTAT
>JAFLKZ010000033.1:1137-6311 GCA_019162915.1 Campylobacteraceae bacterium | reverse complement strand
GATAGTAGTAAGTTCTTAGCGCTAGGCTGGAAGCCACATGTAGAGCTTGTAGAGGGTTTGCACTTGACGTATCATTGGTACAATAAGAACAAAGGAACTGTTGATGAGACTATCTAATTTTGGAGTTCTCGAAGAGGCAATAAATAATATTGATAATACAATAAAATTAAATATTTATAAAAAGATGTATAGATCAAGAAAGTTTGAAGAAGGTGTTATTGAGAGTGTTGAATGTAAGCAAATTAAATCAGCAGTTTATTTATCAATAGGACAAGAATCAATTGCTGCCGCAATTATTGAAGCTTTAGGAAATAAACATTACGTATTTACTCAACATAGATGTCACAGCACTTTTTTATCACTTGGCGGCAACATACTAAAAATTAGAGATGAACTTTTGGGGCTGCCAACGGGAAGTAGCAATGGAAAAGGTGGCTCAAACTGTTTACAAATTCATGAAAATGGAATTAATATGTTTGGTCACCATGGGTTTATAGGGGAAAATTTACCTCAAGCCGTTGGAGCATGTTTTGGAAGCAATAAACCAACTTTATGTTTTTTAGGTGATGGGGCAATAGAGGAAGATTATATATATCCATCCATTGGTTTTGCTGTAACACACAAGCTTCCAATTATAATAATATGTGAAGACAATGATTTATCAATCTTGACTAAAACAGAAGATAGAAGAAGTTGGGATGTTTCTGAAGTGATGAAATCATTTGGAATCCCTAGTGTAAATATGGCAGATGACCCTTGGAGTATTTATGAAAAAATTTCTGGACTCTTTGCTAACACAGATGGACCAATATTCTTAAATATAAAAACTTGTAGAATAAAATGGCATGCGGGAATTGGTGCAGATAAAATGCATGAGTGGGATAGGTTCAGTATTGTAAAAGAGGAGTTGCTGTCTTTAGGGTTGGGCTCTCAGTTAACAGTGATTGAGGAAGAAGTTAATAAGGAAATGGATATCGTATGGGACAAAAAAACCTTGCAACAACTATTAAAGAAATAACAAGAAATCATTTAGAAAACTGTAATGGACTTCTGTTAGGTCAATCTATTAGTGCAGTTGGATGGGTAAATAATACCGTTCCTGATTGCAAGGGTATAGTAGAATTGCCTATGACGGATGTCGCTGGAGCCGGAATAGCAGTGGGGACAGCCATTGTTGGAAGAAGACCAATCTTTGTGATAAGATTTCAAGATTTTTTAATACTTAATGGAAGTCAGTTGATTTTTTACGCTGCAAAAGTAAAAGAGTTACATAATCAACCTGCGCCAATTTTTATTCGAGCTATAGGAACTGAAGGCATTGGACCATGCCATTCTGGTAATTTACATAATATATTTATGCATTTTCCAGGTTTTAATGTTTTTGCTCCAATTACTTCAAAAGAATATGAGCAGACATGGGATGCCTTTATGAATGATAATAAACCTATGATGTGTAGTGAACATAGAGATACATTTACAAATTGTGAAGAGATAGAAGATATTTTAGTTGAAGATGCAGAGATAACAGTATGTGCTATTTCTGTTACAAGACTAGAAGCACAACAAGCTGTTAAAACACTACATGGAGAGAATGTAAAATGTAGTTTTGTAAATATTTTTAAACTTAAACCCTTTAGTCTCAAAGAAGAGATAGTTGATATAATTAAATCTAGTAAACATATTTTGGTTGTAGATACTGGGCATGAAATTTCTGGCGCTGCACAAGCTATAGCCTATGAGATAGGCAAAAAAATCAATAAATTTGTTCATATTCTAGGTGTTGAAGATAAAACTAAATGTATTTGTGAGCCATACCAAAATAGATACCCAGATAGTGAAAAAATAATAACTAAAATAAATAATATCATAAAGGGAGATTATACATGTCAAAAAGAGTAGTAATAATAACGGCGCAAAATTTTCAAGATGAAGAGGTAATATATCCATTTTATAGACTTCAAGAGATTGAAGGATGTATAGTTGATTTAGCAACGCCAGGTGGACAAACATTAACTGGAAAATATGGTGTTCCAGCAAGAGCGAATGTTTCTGCTGAAAATTTAAATGCAGATGATTACGACATGGTAGTTATACCTGGTGGCTTTGAGGCACCAGATAGACTGAGAATAATCAAAGAAGTTACTGAATTTGTTGCACAAATGGATGCAAAGGGAAAAATAATATCATCAATTTGCCATGGTCCATGGGTTATGATTTCAGCTAAAATTGTAAAAGGGAGAACGCTTACAAGCTATATAGCTGTAAAAGATGATTTAGAAAATGCAGGTGCAATTTATGTCTCAGATCAAGCGGTTGTAGTGGATAGAAATTTTATTACATCGGCTCATTATAGAGATAATGGACCTTGGATGAGAGAAACAATAAAAGTATTGCTTAGTAAGTAATGAATATAAGTAGTAAAATTTACGTAGCTGGACATCAAGGATTAGTTGGCTTGTCCTTAGTTAAAAAACTTAAAGAGCTTGGATATGTCCATATTATTACTAGATCAAAAGATGAATTAAATTTAATTTATCAAGAAGCAGTAAAAAAATTTTTTGAAGAAGAAAAACCAGAATATGTATTTTTATGCGCAGCGAAAGTTGGAAGTCTTTACTCCGCATCAACATATAGAGCTGAGTTCCTATATGAAAATGTAATGATTGAGTACAATGTTATGCATAGTGCTTTTGAAAATGAAGTCAAAAAGCTTATCTTTTTCTCATCAGCAGACATCTATTCAAGAAGGCTACAAGACCCTTATGTTGAAGAGTCTTTAACGCACGGTCAAGTTGATTTTGACGCCGAATCTTTTGTTTTGGCTAAACTCAATGCCATTAAGCTGTGTGAATCGTATAACTCACAATATGGCACCGATTTTATCACGCTTGTCGCCGCAAACTTGTATGGAGAGAAGCAGTCTTATGCTCAATTAAATTCTACAGTTGTCCCCGCGTTAATTAAAAGAATTCACGAAGCAAAAGAGAATAACTTATCAAGCGTTAAAATTTGGGGCTCAGGTAAAGCGGTCAGAAACTTCATATACGTAGATGATTTAGTGGAAGGCTCAATCTTTTTAATGAATAAAGATTGCGATTCATACTTATACAACATTGCATATCCAGAAGACGTAAGTATAAAAAAGTTGTCTATAATTATCAAAGAGATAATAAAGTATGAAGGAATTCTGGAGTTTGACGAAGAAAAGCCTGAGGGAATCAGTTCAAAACGCTTAGATACGAAGAAGCTTAAAAATCATGGCTATGTACCAAAAATATCTATATTCGAAGGTATAAAAAAAGCATATGCGTATTTTTTAAACGAGATAGAAAAAAAAGATATTAAACTAAAAAAAATAAAAAGAGTAGCTCTTACACAAAAAGATGAAAACGTTTATAAAGAGATAAGTCAGAATAGTCAGGCTACTTGTGTACAACCAAAAAATTACAAAAAAATGGTTGTAGTCAAACCTTGGGGATATGAGTTTCTTATTTATGAAAATAGTGATGTCGCTGTTTGGTTTTTATTTATAAAAAATGAATATACGACGTCTATGCACTCTCATCCGAATAAGAAAACGTCTTTAATTATTTTGGATGGGAACGCTTATAGCAATACCTTTTCAAATAGAACGTATTTAGACTCTAATGAAGCTTTGATTATAGAAAAAGGAGTGTTTCATTCCACTAAAGCACTCTCCAGTGACGGTTTATGTTTACTTGAAGTCGAAACACCACCGAATAAGACAGACTTGGTAAGACTAAGAGATAGATATGGACGACAAAATAATGGATATGAAGGTACATCTGAAATGGTTACGTCAAACCTCGAAGAGCATTTTGCATATTTTGATCTTTTTCACGAGGACTCTAAGAATACCACAATCGTAAAGGACAAACTTTTAGTATTTGAAAAATATGACGAGTCTTGTATTGGAAACTTTAAAACTTATGATGATGAAATTATTATATCATTTAAGGGAAATTTAATAGATAGCATAAATAGAAAGTCTATTATAGACGTTGGTGACGCTCAGTATGGATATAAGTTTTTTGGGGTAACTACTTTAGAAATTGTAAATTCACAAGAGTGGCATATACTTAGAATAAAGGGAAAAAATGAAAAAAAATGATTTGTTACTACAGGTTAACGCGAATGACAACGTTGGTATTGTTTTAGTTAGTCAAAGTGCTGGTTCTAGCGTTGATTTTTATGGAGATACTATAAAAATTCTCAATGACGCATCGGTTGGGGATAGAATAGCTCTTTCAAACATGAAAAAAAATGATGGAATTTATCAGTATAGTTCAAGATTTGCAACCGCGAGTAGAGACATCTCGTGTGGAGAAGTTATCACTGGAGAAATAACTGTAGACTTTACTAAAGAGATAGAGACGCTAGACTTAAATAGCTATTGCACTCAGGATATAAATCCAAATATCATAAATGGATTTGATCAAGCCTTTAAAGAGAAAACTTTTTTAGGATATAAAAGATCTGATGGTAATGTTGGTACAAGAAATTATTATATCATTATTCCAACTTCTTTTTGCGCGACAGATATTGCAGTTAAGCTCTCTTACGAGTTTGACACGCCTGATGCGTTAAGTCAATATAAAAATATTGATGGCGTTGTCTCGGCTGGACACACTGAGGGTTGTGGTTGTGGTAGCGGAGATATAATTGATCGATTACTCAAAATTATTAAAAATACCATTTCCCATCCAAATTGTGGTGGAGCACTTATAGTTGATCTTGGTTGTGAAAAAACAAATTACAATGTTATGAATAAATATCTCGGTGATTTAAATGAGTTCAATAAACCGATAGACTTCATAACAATTCAAGAATTAGGTGGTACGACGAATACATTAGAGAAAGGTCGCTCTATAATATCGAAAAGATTGCAGAGTGTAAACAATATACAAAGAGAAGCGTGTAGCTTAAGTACCCTTGTTCTTGGTACGGAATGTGGGGCTTCGGATTCTTTTTCTGGGATTACCGCGAATCCTCTCATAGGCGCAATTTCAGATAACTTGATTGACTTACACGCCAAAGTGATTTTATCTGAAACGCCAGAAATGCTTGGCGCGGAAGAAATACTTTTAAATAGGATGCCAACGCTGCAAACTCGTAAAAAATTTATTAATGGAGTTTTGTATTATAAAAATATA
>JAFLKZ010000033.1:0-1080 GCA_019162915.1 Campylobacteraceae bacterium | reverse complement strand
CCTTAATATAAATATGGCGGGAAATTTAGTCGCTGGCAATTTAAAAGGGGGACTTATAAATTTAACGCTTAAAAGTCTCGGTTCCATACAAAAAGGCGGGTCTCGTGCCATAGTAGACTTTGTGGACTATGGAGATAAGGTTACAGCCAATGGTTTGAGCATTATGAATGGTCCCGGAAATGATTTCGAGTCTATTACTGGCATTACCGCTTCAGGTGCAAACATATTTCTTTTTTCTACTGGTATGGGCACAACAGAGGGTTCGCTTATTAGTCCAATTATTAAAGTCGCATCCAATACAAGAATGTACGAAAGATTATCTGATGATATGGATTTCAATGCAGGGGCTGTGCTAGAAGATGGTATAGAAGTGGTGGCCTATAAACTGATGGACTTAGTGATTCAGGTTGCTTCTGGTGAAATGAAGACAGCCTCGGAAAGACATAAAAAAAGAGCATTCCAAATCTGGAGTGCTGGAAAATTATCATTATAAAGGTACTTAATGTATAAGGCTGTAATATTTGACTTTGACGGCACTATAGCCGATACTATGGAACAAAACTATCAAGCATGGAAATATGCTTTGGATAAATATGGCTATGTCATGGATGAAGCTAAATATTATCATGAGGAAGGAAGAACACCAAGAGCTATTGTTAGTGATTTTACAGAAGATAATGATACTCTTCAGGATATTATGAATTTAAAAGAAATGTATTTCATTAAGAATTACAAATTCAAAATTTATGATGGAGTTCTTGAGTTACTAAATAAGCTTAAAAACAATACGAAAATAGCCTTGGTTACTGGAGGAGCACCAAAAAGGATAGAACATATTTTACAAGAGTCAGGGCTGAAGGACTATTTTGATTTAGTTATAACGGCCAATGATGTCACAAAAGGTAAGCCAGACAAGGAACCATATGAAATAGCATTAGCGCGGCTATGCTTAAATGCCAGTGAATGTATTGTTATTGAAAATGCTCCAATGGGTATAGAGTCAGCAAAGGGAGCAAATATCTTTTGCATTGCATTGCAAACAACTCTTACGAAGGATAAATTAGAAAAAGCAGATTTGAT
>JAFLKZ010000132.1:10978-17609 GCA_019162915.1 Campylobacteraceae bacterium | reverse complement strand
AAATAGCCTGGGTGAAGCGACAACCGTTTTCATGAGGGTCCAACGAATAGTATATGTGGAGTTTGTGCGTTTTCGGTGTGTCTGTGGTTTTGTTTGAGCTTCTAACGAAGTGAGAGATTGCAGCCTAAAGAAAAAGTCAATTCTGCTGAAGTTGGCTTATTAGGGCCGCTTCTATCTCGGAACGCCCACTTGGGTTTTATTTTTACCACGTCAAAAAAGCAAAGCTCTTTTGACTACGTTAGTCAGTAGAGCACTCAAGCTTGAAGGTGGTATTGGCAGAATTTTTTTAATGTGGAGAAATTATTAATGAATGTGATGATTGTTGGAAGTGGCGGAAGAGAATACTCTATCGGATTAGCACTTAAAAAAGATAAAAATGTTGAAAAGTTATTCTTTGCTCCTGGTAATGGTGCCACAAGCAGATTAGGTGAAAATGTTACCATCTCAGATTTTGAAGATTTAGCTACTTTTGCAAAAGAAAATCATATAGATATTACAGTTGTTGGCCCAGAAACTGCTCTTGTAGAGGGTATCGTTGATATTTTTAAAGCTAAAGGTTTAGTGATATTTGGAGCTTCAAAAGCAGCTGCTAGACTTGAAGGTTCTAAAGTCTTTATGAAAAATTTTCTCTCCCGTTACCATATCCCAACAGCTAAATATGTAGAAACTAATGAATACCAAAAAGCAGTTGATTTTATCGAGACGTTAGAACTTCCTATTGTTGTTAAAGCTGATGGTTTGTGTGCAGGTAAAGGTGTTATCATCGCGCAAACTAAAGACGAAGCTAAACTTGCTGTCAAAGATATGTTAAGTGGAGAGAGTTTTGGAGATGCTGGAAGTTATGTTGTTGTCGAAGAATTTTTAGATGGGTATGAACTTTCTTTGTTTGTCATTTGTGATGGAGAAGATTATAAAATACTACCAGCGGCACAAGACCATAAAAGATTATTAGACAATGACATAGGACCAAATACAGGGGGCATGGGAGCTTATGCACCAACGCCATTGATTGATGATGCACTGTATAAAAAAGTTGAAACGATTGTTATTCGTCCCACACTTGATGGTATGAAAGCAGAAAATTCACCCTTTGAAGGTGTTTTATTTATAGGTTTGATGATTGTAAAGGGAGAACCTATCGTCCTTGAATACAACGTGAGATTTGGCGATCCTGAGTGTGAAATTCTGATGCCTCTTTTAAAGACGCCAGCAAGTGAGCTTTTTTACAAAGCCGCTACTCATAATTTAAAAAACCTCAATATTGAATTTTATGATAAATATGCAGTAGCAGTCGTCATGGCAAGTGAAAATTATCCCTATGGAAACTCTACCCCATCAGAAATTATCATTGACAAATCTGTCCATGAAGGGATTGTTGAAAATACGCATATTTCGTATGCGGGTGTGAGTCTGGAAGATGGGAAATTGTATGCAACGGGTGGACGTGTTTTGCTCTGTGTAGGCGTTGGTGAGAGTATCAAAGAAGCGAGAAATAGCGCTTATATGTTATGTGGTCAAGTGCATTTTGCAGGCAAACAATTTAGACAAGATATTGCTTATCAGGCTCTTAAATATGACAAATGAAGAGCTGATAGAGAAATTTGAGACTGAAAATATTACTTTAGCTCCCATTACCAAAAGGGCTTTGGCTTATTTTATTGATGAGTTATTGATTTCCGTGTTATTTGCTTTTATTTATTTAGACCAAATGCCTGACAATACAACGATGGAAGAAAATATACAAATTATTAATAGTCTTTTTATGTATATTGTTCTCTTAAAAGTTGTTTATCAAACATTTTTTGTCTGGATGTATGGTGCAACGTTGGGAAAAATATTTTTAAAAATAAGAGTTATTTCTACTTTAGATTTAGAAAATCCAACATTTTTACTCTCTTTGAGTAGAGCGTCTTTTAGAATTATTAGTGAATCTTTATTTTATTTAGGATTTTTATGGGCGGCGCTCAATCCAAAAAGAGAGACATGGCATGATAAAGTTGCAAATACATTGGTCGTCAATGCTAGGTAGAGTTTTTTTATTTACATTTTTGTTAACAAGCAGTGTCATTGCTAATGAAACACAAAATGTTGAAGTACTAGCTCAAAATGTAGTAAAAGAAGGCATATTAATACATGCTAAGGGAAATGTAGTTTTATACAGTGAAAAATATCTCATTACCGCGGATGAAGCTTACTACAATAATGAGAGTGGCGATGTAGAATTGATTGGCAATGTGACTATTTTAGAGGGCATTAGTTATACTTCAAGAAGTGTCCACACCAACTTAAATCTCAAAACAAATAAAGGGGATTCTACTCCGCTGTTCTTCTTTGATGAAACATCCAATATATGGTTAAAGTGTGAAAATGCTATTTTAAATCCTGAATCATATATTGCTCAAAAATCAATTGTTTCTAGTTGTAATGTACAAGATCCTGATTGGAAGATATCTTTTACCACAGGTGAATTTGATAAAGAAAACAAATGGTTACATCTTTATAACCCTGTCTTTTATGCCAATGATATACCTCTTTTTTATCTTCCATATTTCTCATTTTCAACAGATACTACAAGACGAACAGGACTTTTAAAACCAGAGATTGGATTTGGTAGTACTGAGGGATTATATTATAGACAGCCTATTTACTTTGCACCACAGAAAGATTGGGATTTAGAAATTGACCCTCAAATTCGAACGGGCAGAGGTGAAGGTGTCCATTCAACCTATCGATTTGTTGACTCAGCCTATTCCAAAGGTGCATTTAGTACAGGTTATTTTAGTGAACACTCAGATTATGCGCAAGAGAAAGGTCTAATCAAGGATAATTATTATGGTTTTAAACTCATGTATGATCGAAGTTCTCTTTTAAGTTCACAATATAGCAATATAGAAGATGGTTTGTGGGTGGATCTGCACTATCTTAATGACATAGGCTATTACAATACTATTACCAATGAGACAAAATCATACGATAAGTTAGTTGTTTCACGATTTAACTATTATGCAAAGCGTGACTTGGATTATGTTGGGATTTATTCAAAGTACTACATTGATACTTATGCTCAATCAACATATGGCACAAATAATGGTACTTTGCAAGAGTTACCAACACTGCATTACCATCGCTTTTCAAACAGTTTTTTGGTGGACAACTTACTCTATTCTTTTGATGCCAAAACAAAAAATTATTATCGCGCAGAAGGTGTCAATGCTTTTCAAAAAGAGATTAACGCTCCCATAACTTTTTACTTTTCTCTCTTTGACGATTATTTACATGGAAGTGTTTCCGAAAATATGTATCTTTCTCAGGTCTCGTATTCGAATGATCCAACCGATGGTAATTACGGACAACGCTTTAGTAACTTTCATGAGTTTTCACTTTTTACAGAAGTTGCCAAGGATTATAATACATTTTTTCATACAATGAAATGGGGTGTTGATTATATTGTCCCAAGCTTTGATAACAGTGATGGCACTTGGGATTATGCCTATACCCCAGGTAGTAAAGTTCCTCTTATTCCAATACAAAATGTAAAAGAGAGTGTAATTGTAAGTCTCAAAGAATTTTTTTATAACAGTGATGGTAAGAAAAAAATTACACATCAGATGACGCAGATGTATTACACTGATTATGGTTACAAGTATGGAGATTTAGAAAACGATGTTAAGTATCATGTTAATAGCAATCTTTATCTGGGTAATGCCATCAGCTATTCTCATGACTACAGTAAATTATCACGCAATCAAATTTCGATTAATTACATGGATGATCTTTATACAACATCACTTCGTTATACCAATCAAGATGAGACATACAGGCCCAACAATATTTTTGTTGAGGATATCGTTACCTTAGATTCGTTAAAGATAAACTATGATTATGTCACTCTTTATGCAGAAACGCGCTACATTCCTCTTTATAATATTTTTGTATCAGTAGATTATGATATTCAAGAAGAAGATTTTCGTTCTTGGCGATTAGGATTTAAGAAAAGAACAAAATGTTGGGATTATTCATTACAGTATCGTGATGTTATTACACCTATATCAGCGAGCTATGGTGCAGATTCGGTCAATCAAAAAGGATTTATGTTGCAGTTTAACTTTTATCCTATAGGGAGTATTAGTCAAGATTTTGCAACGAAAAGTGAGCAAAAAATATAAATGAAAAAGAGTGAAGCTATTAGTGCGGCACTTGAAGTTTTAGCATTACCTATTTATACAACAATCAATGAGTTAAAATCTCATTATCATCTTTTAGCTCTCAAAGCTCATCCTGATTGTGGTGGGAGTGAGGAAGAGATGGCTAAAATAAATGAGGCTTATGCTATCATAAAAGATTATATGGAGCAATTCAAATTTACATTTAGTGAAGAGGAGATTAATAAACAATTTCCGCAAGAGTTACATGTAAACAGATTTAGATTTTAAAGACAACAATTAAGAAGGAGCACAAGAGTGGAATATAAAATAAACGTCAACAATCAAGAAGAGATTTACGATATCGGTAAAGTTGCTAAACAAGCAGCTGGAGCAGTTATGCTCAAAATTAAAAATACCGTTATCCTTGCAACAGTAGCAAGAGATGACAACCAAGTAGCTGAAAATTTTGTTCCTCTTACTGTTCAATATATTGAAAAAAGTTATGCTGTTGGTAAAATTCCTGGTGGATATATCAAAAGAGAGACAAAACCAGGTGATTTTGAAACATTAACAGCACGTGTTATAGATAGAAGTTTAAGACCGCTCTTTCCAAAAGGTTATGCCTATCCTACTCAAATAGTTGTTTTTGTGCTCAGTTGTGATCCAAGTGTTGATCTTCAAGTAGCTGCTCTTAATGCGGCAAGTGCGGCACTCTATCTTTCTGACATTCCTGTAAATAAAGTAGTTGCAGGTGTACGTATAGGTTACATGGATGGCAAATATGTGGTTAACCCAAGCAATAGTGAACTTAAAGAAAGTACATTAGATTTATATGTTGCTGGAACAAAAGAAGAGCTTTTGATGATTGAAATGCGCGCTAATCCTTCTCTTGAAACCATTGCTATTCCTGCAATGGCAATTGACCCGATGCTTGACCCTACACTTGCTGAAAGTATCATTTCAAAACAATCAATCAATGAATTTAATGAAGATGCGATTTTAGAAGCCATAGACAAAGCACAAAGTGCAATTACAGAAGCAGCATTAGCATACGAAAGTGTATTTGCGGGGCTTAAAAAAGAAGATGCTATCTTAGATTATAAAAAAGATTTAGAGAGTGATTCTATTTGTGCATATATTGAAGAATTTTATAAAGAAGAAGTAAATAACGCTATCAATAAAATGGCAAAAAGTGAGAGAGCTTCTGAGCTAAGTCAAATTGTTGATAAGATTTTAAAAGATGATATAGCGACCACAGAAGCTTGGACTAAAGCACTGGTTGATAGTGTCATTCAAGGGTATAAGAAAAAAATAGTACGAGAAATGATTATAGAAAAAAGAGTACGAGCCGATGGAAGAGCTTTAAATGAAGTAAGACCTATTTCTATAGAAACAAATATCCTTCCTATGGCACATGGCTCATGTCTTTTTACGAGAGGTCAAACTCAAGCATTAGCAATTATTACTTTAGGAAATGATAAAGATGCTCAAATGTATGATCTTTTAACTGAAAAAGGTGTTGCAACAGATACTTTTATGGTGAATTACAATTTTCCAGGATTTTCTGTAGGGGAAGCATCTCCGCTTAGACCTCCAGGAAGAAGAGAACTTGGACACGGCAATTTAGCACGTCGTGCCCTAAGTCCAGTACTTGATATTAATAGATTACAAACTATTAGACTGGTATCCGAAATATTAGAATCTAATGGATCTTCGTCTATGGCTACTATTTGTGGAGGTGCTTTGGCGCTAAGAGCAGCTGGCATAAATGTAGAAAAACTGGTAGCTGGAATAGCTATGGGTCTTGTTTTCGAAGGTGATAAGCACGCAGTCCTAAGCGATATTATGGGACTTGAAGACCATGATGGTGATATGGATTTTAAAGTTGCGGGAACACGAGATGGTATCACTGCATTGCAAATGGATATTAAGCTTGGTGGTATTTCGAGAGATGTCTTAAAAGAAGCATTGCATCAAGCTAAAGAGGGTAGAGATCATATCCTTGGTATTATGGAAGAAGCTAGTTCTAAAATTGTTATTAATAACGAAATTCTTCCAAAATTAGAGTTATTTAGTGTTGACCCTTCTAAAATAGTAGATATTATAGGACAAGCTGGAAAAACAATTAGAGAAATTATCGAGCGATTTGAAGTTTCTATTGACTTAGATAGAGAAAAAGGCGAAGTTAAAATTGCTGGTGAAAATAAAAGTAAAGTTGAAGCAGCCAAAGAGCATATTATCGGCATAGTGAACAAACCATCTTTTGGTGGAAGAGGTGGACATGCTGGCGGAAGAGAAAGAGATAATAATAGAAGCAGTGGTCACAAAGACGTAAAAGAAGTTCCGACTTTTGTACAAGATGAAGTCGTTGATGGTGTAGTAAAGCGTATCGTTGATTTTGGGGCATTTGTCGAACTTCCTGGCGGTATTGATGGACTGTTACATGTATCTAAAATTGCTGATCATAGAGTAGAGCGCGTGAGTGA
>JAFLKZ010000132.1:8766-10968 GCA_019162915.1 Campylobacteraceae bacterium | reverse complement strand
GCAAACAGGCAATAAAATCGAATTAGGGTTAGAAAAATAGATTTAATGGCTTTTTAACAATTTGATTGATATAATCCCAACTCACAAAGTGGTAAGTAGGGATTATATCCGAACAGACTTTGAAAAAATATTGGAGAAATTTATGAAAAAAGTTCTTTTTCTTATCGCAGCTCTTGCAACATTTGCATTTGCAGGTGATGGTGAAACAATCAAAGCTTACTCAGTACTAGCTGCTGGTGTTGGTTTGGGTCTTGCTGCACTTGGTGGTGCTGTAGGTATGGGTAATACTGCTGCTGCTACAATTGCTGGAACTGCAAGAAATCCAGGTCTTGGCGGAAAGCTAATGACTACAATGTTTATCGCTCTTGCGATGATCGAAGCACAAGTTATTTATGCACTTGTTATCTCTTTGATCGCTCTTTACGCAAATCCATTTTTATAATAAACTGAGGTCTTTTTAAGACCTCTTCTTCTTTTTTATGCGGACGTGGTGGAACGGTAGACACGCTACCTTGAGGTGGTAGTGCACTACGTGTGTGGGGGTTCAAATCCCCCCGTCCGCACCATTTTATCTTTTTTAATCCCTAAAATAGGTACTTTCAAAATAAATTTAACAAAAACTCCAAAACCCTTACATATCTAAGAATAAACCAAAATGTTAGTGTGTGCATTTTTCGTGTCATTTCAAACTATAAAATTTTATAAAATATAGTGTTGAATTATGTTATTATAAAAAAGCCTTCATTATTTTCCAAAAGGACAGTGTTAATGAGAGAGTTAGAGTTAAAAAATATTATCAAAATTGATGAACGAGAGTTCTTGATTTCGACTATCAGCATGCATGTAAGACACTCTTTTTTTGAAGGCGATGCAAAAAAACTTGTTTACGAAACAATGGTTTTTGAGATTATTAATGACGAAGTTCAGTTTCATAAAACAATTTTCAACGAGCGTTACAACATGGCAGATGAAGCTATCGCGGAGCATGGTGCAATCATTAAAAATCCAAAAAGTTTTTTTATTGTTTAAGATAGAGTTTAGGTAGAATGCGAAAGTTTTTTATATTATTTATTCTTAGTGGCTTTTTGCTTTTAAATGCAAAAGAAACTAAAGACGTATTGTTGATTCATTCCTATCATAAGGGCTATAAGTGGAGTGATGACATCTCTAAAGTGATAGAAAATAATTTTTTAGAAAAAGAAAATGTATTTTTATCAACCGTGTATATGGATACAAAACGTATAGATACCAAAGAATATTTAGAAGAATTTTATCATTACTATAAAGAAAGATTTAGACTTAATAAATTTGATGTTGTCATAGTAGCGGATAATAGTGCTTTGGAATTTGTTCAAGCACATTACCAAGAACTTTTTCTCAATGTTCCTATTGTTTTTTTGGGTATCAATAATTTTAATAAATCCATGATTGAAGGTATCAATCAAGTCAGTGGTGTTGTCGAAGATGTTGATATTGAAAAAAATATTGATCTTATTCTTGAACTTCATCCAGATTTAGAAAAGCTCTTTATTATTAACGAACAATCAGTAACGGGTGATGCAATGCGTAAAGAGATAAACATCGTCTCACCAAAATATAAAAATAAAATAGAGATAGCACATATAAACAGTATGAATATGGATGAAATAGAATCGACAACTAAAGCGCTTGATTCACATAGTGCTATTTTATGGGTTTTGCTTTTTAAAGATAGTACCGGAAAATTTTTTACTTATAAAGAGAGTCTCAAACAAATTCGCAAAATTAGCAGAGTTCCTATTTATGGCTTGTGGGATTTTTATCTTGATTATGGGATTGTTGGAGGATTTCTTACCAGTGCCATATCGCAAGCAGAATCAGCTTCTAAAATCGTTGATCAGATTTTGGCAGGAAAGAAACCCAATGCAATACCTATCGTAGAAAAAAGTCCTAATCGATATATTTTCGATCATCATGAGTTAGAGCGCTTCAAGATAATTCTTTCGCCATCAATAAAAACATATGAAATTATTAACAAACCATTCTCTTTTTATGAAGAATATAAAAGTTTTATATGGCTTTTTGTAGCCATTATTAGTGCGATTATGATGACCGTTATATTTTTAGTTCAAAATGTTAGAAAAAGAAAACAAAGTGAAATGGCGTTAAAAAATCAATTAGAATTTATGAGCGTTTTGATAGATACGATTCCTAATCCCATCC
>JAFLKZ010000132.1:486-8756 GCA_019162915.1 Campylobacteraceae bacterium | reverse complement strand
AATGTTTTGGGAGAGTACCTTGGAAGTAATAAGTCTTTTGCAGATTTGTACGACCAGAGTAAAGATGAAATAATAGGAAAAACAGCATTTGATTTTTTTCCAAAAGAATGGGCACAAGAAAGACGAGAAAATGACCTTCTTCTTTTGAAAAATAAAGGTACAGACGCTTTTGAAATCATGCTTCATATCCCTAAAAAACGCCCTAAACTTTTTACATTCAATAAAGCAGTTTATAAAAATATAGACGGGACGATAGGTGGTATTGTATGCGTGATGGATGACACGACTGAGCGTCTTCAGCATCGACAATTTTTAATTCAACAAGCGAAATTAACAGAGATGGGAGAAATGATTGCAGGCGTTGCACACCAGTGGAATGAGCCTTTGGTAGAGCTTTCTGCGATTATGCAAGATATGGAGTTTTGTTTTAACACAGGAGATATGGATAGTAAAAAAATGAAAGAATTTGTACATGATGCTATTTTACAAGTGCAATACATGTCTCAAACATTGAAAGATTTTAGAAATTTTCTTAAGCCATCTAATAAAAAAAGTATTTTTTGTGCCAAAAAAGCATTAAAAGATGTTTTGGAAATCATTGGGAGACAAATTTTTTATTCGCACATTGATTTAGTGGTGAAGTATTCAAAAGAAAATGGGGAATTTCCTGTTTATGGATATGAAAATGAATTTAAACAAGTGCTCCTAAATATCATCAATAATGCTAAAAATAAAATTGTCAAAACAAGAAAAGGTGAGAATATCTTTATTAATATTGAAGAGGGTGAAAAAAATACAAAACTCACGATTACCGACAATGGTGGAAAAGTACCTGATAAAATCATTGGTCTGATATTTGATCCTTATTTTACTACCAGTAAAAATGGAACAGGGTTAGGTCTTTATATGGCTAAAATTATTATTGAGGATAAAATGGGCGGAATCATTAGTGTTCAAAATATTGGAAATAATGTAGAATTTACAATACTCGTTCCCAATGCAGACAAATTATCATAAGGCAGAAAATGAAAATTTTACTTTTAGAAGACAACAACCGCTTAAATGCAACCATTGTAAAGCGACTTCTCGCCAAAGGACACAAAGTAGATTCTTTTGTGGATGGTCAAGAAGCGTATGATGCCATTGATAATGGTTATATGTGTTTTATACTTGATATCAATGTTCCCAATCTTGATGGCATAGAGATCTTGAAAAAGATTAGAGATTTTTATCATGAAACCCCTGTGATCATTATTAGTTCAAGTGTTGAACTTGAAGTTATCAGAGATGCCTATAATTATGGTTGTAATGATTTTATCAAAAAGCCATTTTTCATCGATGAGTTAGAAATAAAAATAGAAAAATTATGTAATATTCGAAATGATATTGTAGAACTAGGTCCTAACTGTCAATTTGATTTTCAAACAAGTTTATTGCAAATAGGTGATAAAGAAGAGCACCTTTCTAGAAAAGAACGACTACTCTTAAATATTTTGATAACAGAAAAAGGTAAGGTAGTTTCATTTGATAAAATACAAGCGATGGTTTGGGAGGGCAATTTTGCTTCTTTGGATTCGATTCGCTCATTGATGCGTCGTTTGCGCAAAAAAATTCCTTTTGAATGTATCGAAACTGTCGTAGATGTTGGATATATCTTACGATATTGAGTTACTAAAAGTAACTTAAACTTCATAATATTTTGACAAATAGCTTAGATACATCATTAAGACTAAAATATAATATAAGTTTTATTGACTCTTTCGTATCATCGTATTGGTTTAAAATTTAAAAGGAGTAAGTATGAAGTTTTCCTCAAAGAAGATTCTGGGCAGTTTAGCACTGGTTTGTGCTTTGGTCGTTTCTGCGAATGCAGCAAGTGAAAAAGTAACTTGGAAACTTGCAACATCATGGGGTGCAGAGTTTCCTCCATTTACCAATTCTGTTGCTAATATGGCAAAGATGGTCGAAGATATGAGTGGTGGCGAGTTTGTCATTAAAATAGATGCGGTTAATAAGCATAAATCTGCTTTTGGTATCATGGATATGGTAAAACTTGGTCAATATGACATGGGACATACCGCTTCTTACTACTATAAAGGTAAAGATCCAGTTCTTCTTTTATTCACCAGTATGCCATTTGGTATGAATGCGCTTGAGCAGTACGCTTGGTTTTATTTCGGTGGCGGAATGGAGTTGGCACAAAAATCTTATGAAAAACATGGTATGTATTCTTTCCCTGGCGGAAATACAGGCGTGCAGATGGGTGGTTGGTTTAGAAAAGAGATCAACTCTTTAGAAGACTTAAAAGGTCTAAAAATGAGAATTCCTGGATTTGCAGGTGAGATTTTTGCAAAATTAGGTTGTGCCGTTACCAACATCGCCCCAGGTGAACTCTTTACTTCACTTGAACGAGGCACTATCGATGCACTTGAGTGGGTTGGACCAGGAATGGATATTGCCATGGGTTTCCACAAAATTGCACCTTATTACTATACAGGATGGCATGAGCCAGCAACTGAGTTACAATTTGTCGTGAACCGTGCAAAGATGGATAAACTCTCTCCTAAAAATCAAGCTATCTTGAAAACAGCGATGAAAACAGCTGCCTATGATATGTTGATTCAAAATTATGACATGAGTGCCACAGCATGGGATAAAATCAAAGTTGAATACCCTAATATCAAAGTTAAAACTTTCCCAAAACCAGTCATGGATGCGATGCGTAAAGCCAATGATGAGCTTGTAGCTGAAGAATCAGTTAAAAGCCCAGAGTTTAAAAGCGTGGTTGAATCACAGCAAATGTATATGAAAAAAGCGAGAGCTTGGACAAATATCGGTGAGTTTGCTTATATTAGAGACAATCAATAGATATTTTTGCTACCTCTTTAACTGAGGTAGCAAAAACTTTAAAAGAGACAGCAAGAAGTGAGCATTATCTTGTTGCCTCTTTTGAAGTTTTATATAAAGGATTTGAATGTTGGAAAAGTTAGAAAAGTTTTTTGACACAATTGCTGATTACATCGGATATGTGTGTTCATTTTTGATGATAGCGATGATGTTAAATATTTTTTATGATGTTTTTATGCGTTATTTGTTCAAAAGTGGTTCTATTGCGATGCAAGAGATGGAGTGGCATTTATTTTCTGTGATTATTCTACTAGGAACATCATATGCACTTAAAGAAGAGAGTCATGTACGAGTGGATGTTTTGTATACGCATTTTAGTGAAAAGAAAAAAGCATTGATTAACATAATCGGCGTTTTTACTTTTATTATGCCAATAGCGCTTTTGATAGCATTAGGTTCAGTAGAATTTGTAATGGAAGCTTTTGGTTCACATGAAATCAGTGGAGATCCAGGTGGATTAACTCATCGATGGATTTTAAAAGCATTTATTCCAGCATCTTTTTGGCTTTTAATTTTTATGTCTGTAGGTTATGTGATAAAAAACATTAACCTTTACAAAAAAGCTGTGGCAAAGGAGGCAAACCAATGATCGGTCTTGTTATGTTTGCTGTAGGTATGTTGATGCTCCTTATCGGATTTCCTGTGGCTTTTACTTTTGGTGCAGTATCGGTTTTCTTTGGTATTTTTTCAGGCTTTTTTGAAGTTCTAAGTAGTGGTGGAACTGCGATGGAGGGTTTTATGCAAGGAGCCAATCTTTTTGCTTTTATGCCACATCGTATTTGGTCAATTATGAACAATACTATTTTGATTTCTGTGCCTATGTTCATTTTGATGGGTATTATTCTTCAAAAATCTCGTCTTGCTGAGAGACTTTTAGAAGCTATGGGCTTTCTATTTGGTGAAGTTCGTGGAGGTTTAGCTATCAGTACAGTTTTGGTGGGTGCTTTATTGGCAGCTTCAACAGGTGTTGTGGGTGCCAGTGTTGTAGCAATGGGAGTTATTTCACTTCCTGTTATGCTTAAATACAATTACTCAAAATCTCTAGCCTGTGGAACTATCTGTGCGGCTGGAACATTGGGGCAGATTATTCCTCCTTCTGTTGTCTTGATTATTTTGGGGGATGTTTTTCAGCTCCCTGTCGGTGATTTATTTGAGGGTGCTTTTTGGCCAGGTTTAACGCTTGTGGCTGTTTATATAATTTATATTTTAGTTGTCTCATTTTTAAATAAAGATGTAGCACCAGCTATTCCAAAACAAGAGTTGACCGATAGTAAATTGAAACAAGTAGTTAATGCATTGAAAGCTATTATCCCTCCGTTAGCACTTATTATTTTAGTGCTGGGTTCTATCTTTGAAGGTATTGCAACACCAACTGAATCTTCAGCATTAGGCTGTGTTGGGGCTGCTATTTTAGCGGTAATATACAAATCTTTTTCACTTAGAATGATTCATGAAGCTTCATTAGAAACAGTTAAAACAACCGCAATGGTATTTGCCATATTAATTGGAGCAACAGCATTTTCAATGGTTTTTACTTATACTGGGGCTGATGTTATTGTAGAAGATGTCATGAAATCACTTCCTGGAGATAAATGGGGTTTTATCATTGCTTCAATGGTAGCAATTATGGTATTAGGATGTTTTATTGACTTTGTTGAAATTTCTTATATTATTGTTCCTATCTTGGTACCTATTGCTGAGGCAATCGGCATTAATCCTGTTTGGTATGCATTGTTAATTGGTCTCAATCTTCAAACATCTTTTTTAACACCGCCATTTGGCTTTAGTCTTTTTTATCTGCGAGGAGTTGCACCACCAAGTGTTTTAACAACACATATTTATAGAGGTGTTATACCTTTTATTATCCTTCAGGTCTTAGTGATGGTTATTTTTACTGTTGTGCCAGAATTTTATGGCGTTTCAATGATGCTTAAATAAGTTTACATGTAGAAGAGGGGAAACTTTCTTCTACATGTAAAGATTTGTTACACTTCTTTCTCTTTTTTTTCTTAATTACTTTTTTTAAATAAATATCATATGATTTTTATATCTTGTTGTTACACTAAAACAAATTTAAAATTACAAGGACTTTTGATGAACTTAACTGGCTCTTATCTTGAGTTTCACAATGAAATACTGAGTTTTATCCCTGAAACAAGGATATTTACAGATCCACTTCATACGATAGCGTATGGAACAGATGCTTCTTTTTATAGGCTAGTTCCTAAAATAGTTGTATGGGTCAATAGTGCTGAAGAAGTAAGTAAGATACTTAAAATCACCTCTGCTGCTTCGTTACCTGTTGTTTTTAGGGCAGCAGGAACAAGTCTTTCAGGACAGGCAATTACTGATTCTATCTTATTGGTAACTTCAAGAGATTGGAGAGGTATTAAGGTTAACAAAGATGTGAGCCAAGTAACTTTACAGCCTTCAGTTGTAGGGGCTGATGCTAATGCATATTTACTTCCTTATGGTAAAAAAATAGGGCCAGATCCTGCAAGTATTGGGGCGGCAATGATCGGTGGAATCGCTGCAAATAATGCTAGTGGTATGTGCTGTGGAACGACAGACAATTCATATAAAACATTAGAAGCGATGAAAATCATCTTTCATGATGGTAGTGAACTTGATACGGCGTCCGAAGAAAGCGTAGTAGCATTTAAGAAAAGCCACAAATCGCTTGTAGATGCTGTCGATAAGCTTGCTAAAGATACCAAAGCTAATGAAGCGCTTCATGACAAAATTGCACGAAAATTTAAAATCAAAAATACTTGCGGATATAGTCTTAATGCCATTATTGATTTTGAAAACCCTATCGATGTTATTTCTCACTTGATGATTGGTAGCGAGGGAACACTGGGTTTTATCAAAGAAATTACTTTTAGAACAGTTCCTGAATATAAAGATAAAGCTAGTGCCTTGATGATCTTCAAAAATGTTAAAGATGCTTGTGACGCTGTTATTGTGATGCGAACACAGTGTCGAACTCGTATGGAAAATGCTGAAGTTGACGCAGCAGAGATGATGGATAGAGCAGCGCTTCGAAGTGTAGAAGACAAAGAGGGAATGCCATCATTCCTTAAAACACTAAGTGATACAGCAACAGCAGTTTTGGTTGAAACAAGAGCTCCCAATGATGCTACGCTAGATGCTAATATAGCAGTGATTTTAGAAAAATTAAAGCATATTGAGCCTGAAATGCCTTTGCATTTTACCAAAGATGTGTATGAATATACCAAATATTGGAAAATCCGGAAAGGTCTTTTTACAGCTGTTGGTGCAGCAAGAGAGAGCGGTACGACTTGTGTCATTGAGGATGTTGCTTACCCTATCGAATCTTTAGCTGATGCAACGCTTGAATTGCAAGAGTTGTTTGCAAAATATAACTATACGGAAGCCATTATTTTTGGACACGCACTTGATAGCAATCTTCACTTTGTATTCAATCAAACATTTGATGACCCTAAAGAAGTGACACGTTATGAGTCTTTTATGCAAGATGTAGCTGATCAAGTGGCTACTAAGTACCATGGAAGCTTAAAAGCAGAACATGGAACAGGTCGTAATATGGCACCCTTTGTTGAATTAGAGTGGGGTAGTGATGCGTATGAACTGATGAAAGAGATTAAAAATATTTTTGATCCCAAAGGGTTGATTAATCCAGGTGTTATCATCAATGCTGACCCTAAAGTGCATCTTAAAAATTTCAAATCAATGCCAATTACAGATGATTATATCGACAAATGTATCGAGTGTGGTTTTTGTGAACCCACCTGTCCATCAAACTTTTTAACACTGACTCCAAGACAAAGAATCGTTGCCAATCGTCATATGACAACATTGAAAAACAAAAATGATATAGGGGCTCTTGAGGAACTTGTAGAACTTTACCAATACGATGGTATCGAAACATGTGCCACTTGTTCGTTGTGTTCTTTAACTTGTCCTGTAGGAATTGATACAGGGTCATTGACTAAAAAATTAAGATCTAAGCAAATAGGCTCATTTGGCCATAGCGTAGCTGGATTTATGGCAAATAATTATGGTGGTATTTTGACAACAGGAAGAGCTGCTTTGAGTGTTGTCAAAGGTGTAAATGCCATCATACCAGATAGCGTTATGCGTGGTATGAGTTTAGGTCTTCGAAGTCTTAGTGGCAATAAACTTCCTCTATGGTCTGCTAGTTTACCAAGTGGATATAGTTTTGAAGGCAAAAGAAAACTATTTGAATCAGAGGATAAAGTGGTTTATTTCTCTTCATGTATTAATCGCACCATGGCTAATCCTAAAGAGAAAAGCGGCGAGAAAGGACTTGATGAGGTCATTATCGGCATTTTGGAGAAAGCAGGATATGAAGTCATTATTCCTCAAAATGTAGGCACTTTGTGTTGTGGTATGCCTTTTTCAAGCAAAGGTTATATTCAAGAGGGCAAGCAAAAATCTGACGAACTTGAAAATGCACTGAAAATTGCAAGTATGGATGGAAAATATCCAATTTTATGTGACATGAGTCCATGTAGTAAAACGATGAGTGCAAACTTTTCTCCTGATGTAAAAATTAACGATACGGTTGAGTTTATCTTAGATTATCTCGTAGGCAGAGTTGAAATCAAGCAAATCGATGAGCCTATTGTAATTCATACAACGTGTAGTACTAGAAAAAGTGGTTTGGCAGATAAGTTTGAAAAAATAGCCAAAATGTGTAGTTCAAAAGTCACTATTCCATCTGATGTTGGTTGTTGTGGTTTTGCAGGAGATCGTGGTTTTACATTTCCTGAACTTAATAAATCAGCACTTCGTCATCTTAAAGCTTCTATTCCCTCAGATACAAAGTTGGCTTTTTCAACGAGTAAAACGTGTGAAATAGGGCTTAGTGAAGAGAGTGGACTAGATTATCGTTCCATTTTTTATCTCGTAGAGCGCTGCATTAAATAGTCAAATACTTCACTATAAGCGTAAATCAATCACTCTTTAGAGTGATTGGGTTTGCGCAACTTCATAGCAAAAAACTACATTTTTATGGGTTTAATTTAATAAAAGAAATGATAAAATACTCAAATTTTCACTAACTGTTTTAGGTAAATTTAAACAAAAAAAGGGTTATTTGCATGGAAATTAATCTCATCGTCGAGTCCTTAAAATTTTTAGTTTTAGGTATGTCTACAGTTTTTATGTTTCTTATTCTCATGGTAGTTGTTCTGAATATTCAAGCAAAAATAGTTATGAAATTTTTTCCTCCTAAGGAAAAAGAAGTCATTGCTAGTAGCCATTCTTTGCTTAAGAAAGACAATCTTGCAGTCATCGCAGCCATCGCTACATCGCTTCAATCATATAAAAAATCAAAACAATAAAATCAATTATAT
>JAFLKZ010000132.1:0-476 GCA_019162915.1 Campylobacteraceae bacterium | reverse complement strand
GTTTAAGTTAAACAAAAAAAGGTTTTTCTGAAGAGCAATTTCATCACAATAGTCTTATAAAAAATCAAATAGTAAAAAAGGGCAAAGAAAATGGCTAAAAAATACATCGATGTAATGGATACAACTTTTAGAGACGGATTTCAATCTGTTTTTGGTGGTCGCGTACTTATGAATGATTTCTTGCCCGCAGTTGCAGCTGCAAGAGAAGCTGGCATTAGCCATTTTGAATTTGGAGGCGGTGCACGATTTCAAAGCTTATACTTCTATCTCAATGAAGATGCTTTTGATATGATGGACAAATTTAGAGAGATTGCAGGACCTGATGCTAATCTTCAAACCTTAGCACGTGGCGTTAATACGGTCATGTTAGATACGGGAAACCGCGAACTCATCGATCTCCACGCTAAATTGTTTAAAAAACATGGTACAACGACGATTCGAAACTTTGATGCCCTTAATGATATTGAAAACCTTAA
>JAFLKZ010000135.1:6293-18402 GCA_019162915.1 Campylobacteraceae bacterium | reverse complement strand
GAAAATCTTTATAAGGCAGTGGCTGAGGTTTTAGCCTTTGTATATAAGAGCTCAAAAAAAGATAGATAAAGGTGCCTCAATAACTTTTCAGAAAAAATTAAGTATAATCCATACAGAAGAGTACCAAAATGGAGTTTACATGTATAAACAGGCATGGCAGAAAATGCTTGATGCTAACCATATTGTTTTAGTATCACATGTCCGACCAGATGGAGATACATTGGGAAGCACTTTAGCTCTGTATGACGTACTTCTAAGTGTAGGGAAGAAAGTAACGCATTATAATAAAACTATAGAGTTACCTATAGCTTATGATTTTTTACCTGGTTTTTCAAAAATAAAAAATGTTTTGCCAAAGAGTTTTGATTTAGTCGTTAGTTGTGATTGTGCCAGTTTTGAACGATTGAAAATTGATAGTGGTACGTATGAAATGATTAATATTGACCATCATATTACCAATAAATATTTCGGCAATATCAATTTAGTAGTCGATAGATTTACAAGTGCGGGTATGGTTGTGTATGAGCTTTTAAAGGCAAATCATATCAATATTAGCAAAGAGAGTGCTACGTGTTTGTACACTGCCATTGCAGATGATACAGGTTTTTTTGTTTATGGCGATATGGATGAACTCACGTTTGCTATCGTTTCGCAGTTGGTTAAATGTGGTGCAAATCCCAAAGAAATAGCTTCAAAAGTTAAAAGAAGAGAATCTCTTGCTAAAATAAGACTTTATGGCTACATGTTAAATAATTTTGATTTACATGAAAATGGTAAAATAGCAACTATTATTTTTACACAAAAGATACTTTTAGCAACGGGAGCAACAATAAATGATACGAAAAATATTATTAATATGCTTAGAAGCCTTGTCAATGTTACGATAGCCATCATGATTCTAGAAGAAAATGAAGGTGGATATAAAGTTTCTTTGAGAAGTAAAGATATCAATGTTTCAAAAATAGCATTGATGTACAACGGTGGAGGACACAAGACTGCAGCAGGATTTGAAGTTTCTTTTTGTGATGCTACGGTACTTCGAGATGAAATTGTTGAAAAAATAAAAAGGATAGATGAACAATGAGTAAAAAAAGAAATTCACCCGTAGCTTTAATCTTTGGATTTATTTTATTAGCTATCGTTGGAGGGTTAGTATATGTGTATAGTTCAAATTTGTTTGAAAGACAACCACCAAAAATAACATTAGATAAAGAGATAGAGTGGAATCTCAAAGAGCCTATTAAAGTTCAAATTAGTGACGATAGTGGATTGCGCTTTATTCGAGCTACATTAAGTGATGGTGAAAAAAGTGTTGTTCTTGACACTAAAGAGATGAAAACACCAGAGAAAAACGTTGATTTAAATTTAACTTTCCCAAAGACGGGTTTTGGAGCAAATAAAAAAGTTTTTGAATTGAGCGTTGAAGCTGTTGATGCTAGTAAATGGAACTTTTTTGCAGGGAATGAAGTAAGAGCTAAAGCTATTATTAAAGTAGATACTAAACGACCAGAACTCAGTGTGATAGGAAGTTCTTATAAAATAATGAAAGGTGGCGTTGCAAGTGTCATCTTTAGAGCACAAGATGATAATATGAAATCCTTATATATTGAAACCAATTTTGGTAAAAAGTTTTATCCGACACCTTTTCATAAAGAGGGATACTATATCTCTTTAGTGGCATGGCCAAGTCATATAGAAAACTTTAGTGCCTCAGTTGTAGCAATAGATAGAGCTGGAAATATATCCAAAGCGCATTTACCTTATTTTTTACAAGATAGAAAATATAAAAATTCTACGATAAATCTTGAAGATAAATTTTTAGATGGCAAAATTGCAGATCTTATTTCTGAAGTTGCCCCTGAGCGTTCTAGTATGTCAAAATTGGAAAAATTTAAATATATTAATGAAGATTTACGTAAAGGAAATGAAGCTATTATCTTAAAAACAACTTCAAATGTGCCGACAGAGTCGATCAGTAGTTTTGTGTTTAAACCATTTTATCCTCTTCGCAATGGTAAAGTAGTAGCAAGTTTTGGCGACCATAGGTTTTATGAATACGATAAAAAACCAGTCAGTGAGTCTTATCATTTAGGGCTAGATCTTGCAAGCAATGCGCAATCAGGAATGCAAACATCTAATGATGGTGTGGTTGTTTTTGCTAAAGAAAATGGAATTTATGGCAATAATATTATAGTATCGCACGGGCTTGGTATTTATTCGCTCTATGGGCATTGTTCAAGTTATCTTGTTAAAGAGGGTGATAGCGTTAAAGCTGGAGATTTTTTAGCAAAGACAGGATTGACAGGTTTAGCACTTGGAGATCATCTTCATTTTGGTATGTATGTGCAAGGTGTGGATGTTAGACCAGAAGAGTGGATGGATGAGAGTTGGTTGAAAGACAATATCTTCTCAATTATAGAATCAGCAAAGAAGATTATAGATAGATGAAAGTAACGCAAAAAAATGTTAGAGTTTTTCATATCGTTATTGATGAAGAATCTATATTCCTCGATTATTTTAGAAAAAATAGTATACTTTTAAAGGAATTCTTTTTGCTTATAGAAGGCAATATCACTAAAAGTATTGCTTTTGTACTTGATCAAAATGGTATCTGTTATAAAGATATCTCAGGATGCAGTATTCGATTGGGTGGAATTAAGCAAGAACCACCTTTAGTTGTAGAAGCGCAAAAAGAAGAAAAAATAGCCTCTAATGTTGAGTTAAAACCAACGCATAAATTAAGACTTTACGATAGACCTATCCGTTCAGGTGAAGAGATTAATGAGAGCGTTCCCATTGTAATATTTGGAAGAGTTAATAGCGGTTCTAAAGTTTTTAGTGATGAGAGTATCAGTATTTATGGAATTATCGATGGTTTGGTGCAATGTGATGGAGAATATATCGTTCTTAATGGCATTAGCCCACGAGGAAATCTTATTTTTAATGGTGAAATTATAGAGCGAGAAAAAATAAAACAAAATGTTCTACAAAAGATTATGATGCGAGGTGGCATCATCGAAATAAAGGAAGTTGTGTGAAACAAACCACGTTAGCTAAAGCGGTTGAAGGTGTTGGGATAGGGCTTCATAAGGGTGAACCTATCAAAATTTTACTTGAACCATTAGAAGCAAATAGCGGTATACTTTTTTATAGAAGTGATGTAGGATTACTCGTACAAGCCCTTCCTCATAATGTTGTCAATACCCAAATGGCAACCGTAATAGGAAATTCCAATTATTATATATCAACCATTGAACATCTTCTTTCTGCCATTTACGCTTATGGAATTGACAATATAAGAGTTGTTTTAGACGGGGCGGAAGTTCCTGTTATGGATGGAAGTAGTGCGAGTTTTTGCATGATGTTAGATGAAGCAGGGATTAGAGTACTTGATGCAAGGAAGAAAGTCATTATTATCAAAAAAGAGGTAGAAGTCAGAGATGGGAAGAAGTTCGCGAGAGTATTTCCAAGCCTAAGTCCGAGTTATACTTTTGTGATAGATTTTGATCATCCTTCTATTGGAAGACAAGAGTATCATTTTGAATTTAGTAAAAAAAGCTTTATTGAAGAGATTTCAAGGGCAAGAACTTTTGGTTTTTTAAGAGATGTACAAATGCTTAGAAGTAAAGGTTTGGCCTTGGGTGGTTCATTGGATAATGCGGTAGTGATGGATGATAAAAAGATTTTAAATCCTGAAGGACTTCGTTTTACTAATGAGTTTGTGAGACATAAAATTTTAGATGCGATAGGAGATTTGTCTCTTTTAGGTGCCCCATTTGTGGGTAATTATGAATCATTTGCAGGAAGTCATAATCTTAACCATGAGCTTACCAAAGAAATTTTAAGAGATCCTAGTAATTATGAGATAAGAACACTCAGTGCTGAGAGTGCACAAGAGTTCCAAAAGGCATTTGCATAAAATCTACTATTGATATTGTAGTGATTTCACTCTCTTCGCCTTTACATGTAGGCATTTATGAAAATAATCACTTAATCGAAAAACATGAAACTAAAGAGCAAACTAGCGAAGCATTACCCTTATTGTTTGAGTCTATTTTAAAAAAATATAACTGCGAGAGACTTTTTTTTGCAAGGGGCCCGGGAAGTTTTATGGCAATTAAAATAACTTATATTTTTTTAAGAACACTCAGTATTGCGTTGAGCATTCCTCTTTTTGCTTGCGATGGGTTTACGTTTAATAATCAAAGACCTATTCGTGCCATGCGAAATCTCTATTTTACAAAAGATAAAGATGAAATTCAAACAATATTGTTAGATGAGAGTGTGGAGCAAATTTTTAATTTACCAGAATACTTAGATACATCATTATTTAGTGAAAACACACAACCCCTTTATATATTACCAGCAGTGTAGGAGAAAATAAGTGAAGATAAAAATACCAGCAACGAGTGCCAATTTAGGACCTGGTTTCGATTGTTTAGGATTGGCCATAGCACTTTACAATGATGTTTCCATTAAATCCTCTACTTATTACAGTGTCTCCATTAAAGGAGAAGGTGAACAAAATGTAAAGCTGAAAAAAAATAATATCTTTGTCTCAATTTTTTATGATATTTATCAAGAATTAACAGGAAGAAAAGACCCTTTTAGGTTTGAATTTGAAAATAAGATTCCTTTTTCAAGAGGCTTAGGAAGTAGTTCCGCTGTTATAGTAGGCGCAATTGCGAGTGCGTATGAGATGGCAAACGTTAAGGTGAGCAGAGAAATAATTTTAAATAAAGCATTGATTTATGAAACGCATCCAGACAACATTGCACCTGCTGTATATGGGGGTTTTACAACATCATTGGTTGAAAATGGTAAAGTAAAAACGCTTAAAAAAGAACTGAGCAGTGATATTAAAGTGGTTATGGTTATACCTGATCGTGCGATGTCAACAGCATATTCAAGAACACAACTTCCAAAATCCTACTTGATGAAAAATGTTATCTATAATCTTTCAAGAGCCTCTCTTTTGAGTGCTGCTTTTTTTAGCGAAAATTGGGATTTTTTAAGAGTTGCGTCTAAAGATTGTATGCATGAACACAAGCGAATGAAGCAAATGAAGGAACTTTTTGAAGTCCGAGAAGTTGCACTTCGTGCTGGAGCTTTGATGAGTACGCTCTCTGGTAGTGGGTCATCTTTCTTTAATCTTGTTAAAAAAGAAGATGCCACGATGGTCGCTAATAGCTTAAAAAATCGTTTTGAAATGTTCAGGGTTGAAGAGTTTGAATTTGATAATGGTGGGTTCGAGATAATAAAAAGCTGAAAAACAGCTAAAATTTGGTATAATCAGGGACAAAATGAGTAAACCTATACGAATGTGCATTATCTGCCGAGAAAGATATTTGCAGGAAAATCTAAAAAGATTGCAAAGCGAAAAGGGAAAACTCATAGCGTTTTCAAAAGTTGGAAGAAGCTTTTATATCTGCGATGCGTGTATCACAAAGAATGAAAAAAAGCTTGTCAAAATATTAAACAATAAATGCAAAACAAATCACAAGAATATGATGGAATTTGGGATAATTTTTAAGGAGATTGGTACGGATGGATAAGGTTCGAATAAACGAAATAGCTAAAGAACTCGGAATGAAAAGTAAAGATGTCATAGAAAAAGCAATGGGCATGGGACTTGATGTTAAAGCAGCATCAAGCTCAATTAGTACAGAAGATGCTGAAAAATTAATGAATTATGTACTCATGGGAGAAAATGTTCAAGCTGCCAAACCTTCACTCGAAGTTCAAGCTCCGCAAATCAAAAAAGTTGAAGCCCCAAAAGTGGAAATGAAAGTTGAAGTCAAAGTTGAGCCTAAAGTTGAGAAATCTAACGAATTGATGGGCGACTTGAAGACTAAAACACTTAAAGAAAAAGAAAAAGATAGTGTTGAAGATAAAAACCCAGAGGTTCTAGTGGTTCCTAAAGAAGAAAATGTTGTCGTGACACCTTTAATCGAAAAAGATGCAGAAGTGGTTACGGAAGAAAATAAAGAAGTTGATGAAAAATTTGATTCTACAAATGTTCGAAAACGTAGAGGTTTAGTAATCGTTAAGAAGAAAAGACCTGAAGTCAAAGAAATCGAAGTAGAAAACAAAACAAGTGAATCTACATATTTTTCAGCACAGAGTAAGCCTAGAACTATGGAATCAGTTTTTTCATCTACAGCTATGGCTGAACTTCAAAAGAAAAAAAAGAAAGTAAAGAAAAATCCTGCTGAGAAAAAAACAACAACGGAAAAATTAGATATAGCTTTAAATATTGAAATGGGCGATATTCATATAGATTCTGATGATGAAGGCGTTATCGTTCTTCCTGATTTAAATATTGGATTACATATTAATAATGATGATGCTAAAAAGAAAAAGCAAATCGACCCTGCACAAATCAGAACAACCAAAAAAACTAATTTTGTAATGCAAGGTATCCAAAGAGTTGGAAGAAGACGAAGAAGACGACCTACGGCTATGACAGAAAGTGTACAAGTTAGTGCCATAGAAATTCCAGAAGAAATTAGAGTTTATGAGTTTGCAGAAAAAATCAATAGACCATCAAGTGATATTATTAAAGAGCTTTTTGCCTTAGGCGTTATGTTTACTAAAAATGACTTTTTAGACAAAGACTCTATCGAAATTTTAGCTGAAACCTTTGGTGTTGATGTTACAACAGTCAATAATCAAGATGCATTTGACTACGTAAAAGCTTATGACGATGAAGAAGGTTTAGACGAGCAAAATTTAGTAGAGCGAGCGCCTGTTATCACCATTATGGGACACGTTGATCATGGTAAAACTTCACTTTTAGATTATATTAGAAGTGCAAAAGTAGCCGCAGGTGAAGCGGGTGGAATTACTCAGCATGTTGGTGCTTATATGGTGCAAAAAAACGGTAGAAACATTACATTTATCGATACTCCTGGTCACGAAGCTTTTAGCGAGATGCGTTCTCGTGGGGCTAAAGTTACGGATATCGTTATCGTTGTCGTTGCTGCTGATGATGGCGTTAAGCCTCAAACTAAAGAAGCCGTAGAGCATGCAAAAGCTGCTGGCGTGCCAATTGTTATCGCCGTTAATAAGATGGATAGAGAAGCTGCAAATCCAGATTTGGTTAAAGCACAACTTGCAGACCTTGGACTTACACCAGTAGAATGGGGTGGAGAAACTGAGTTTGTACATGTATCTGCGAAAACAGGTATGGGTATTGATTCACTATTAGAGGTTATTCTTCTTCAAGCAGATCTTTTAGAATTGAAAGCAGACCCAAGCAGAGATGTAAAAGCAACCGTTATTGAAAGCTCACTTGAAAAAGGTAGAGGAACAGTTGCTACCGTAGTTGTTGAAGATGGTACGATTAGAGTGGGTGATATTGTTTTAGCGGGTGTCGCATTTGGTAAAGTTAAAGCACTTTTAGATGATTTAGGTAACTCTATTAAAGAAGCAAAACCAGGCGAGCCAGTCGTTGTATTGGGACTTAGTGAAGCTCCAGGCGCTGGTGAAACGCTAGTTAGTGTAAAATCAGAAAAAATTGCAAGAGAGTATGCGAAGAAAAAAGCAGAATACTTGCGTCAAAAAGAACTTTCAAAAACAACCAAAGTAAGTTTAGATGACTTGACTGAAATGATTGCCGAGGGTGCTTTAAAAACACTTCCTGTCATTATTAAAGCAGATGTTCAAGGTAGCCTTGAAGCTATTAAAGGTAGTTTAGAAAAAATTAGAAATTCAGAAACTAAAGTTAATATTATTAGTGCTGGTATTGGTGGTATTACTGAGAGTGATGTTGCTATGGCAAGTGCAAGTTCAAACTGCGTTATTCTTGGTTTTCATGTGAGACCAACGGGTATTGTTAAAGAAAAAGCAAAGAATTTTGGGGTTGAAATTAGAACTTACAATGTAATTTATGATTTGATTGATGACGTAACCGGATTAGTTACGGGTATGATGGCTCCTGTTATGAGAGAAGAAAACATGGGTCAAGCACTCGTACGTGAAGTATTCTCTGTACCAAAACTAGGCTTTATTGCGGGCTGTATTGTAACTGATGGTACGATTAATCGTGGTGTTAAGATGAGAGTTATTCGTGATGGTGTTATCGTCTATGAAGGTACTGTTTCTTCTCTTAAACGATTTAAAGATGACGTTAAAGAAGTCGGTAAGGGCTATGAATGTGGCGTAGGAATCGAAGGATTTAGTGAGATGAAAGTTGGCGACTTTATCGAAAGCTTTAAAGAGGTTCAAGAAAAAGCAAAACTATGATGGACAAAAGTATAAAAATCCAAAGAACACAGAGTGTTCTACGAGAGCTTATTCCTGAGGCTCTCTCTACATTAAGTGATGAGATGCTCAAAGGGTTATGTGTAACTGAAGTTGAGTGTAGTCGTGGAAAATACGATGCTATCGTTTATCTCGATAAAATGATGTACGATGAAAAAGAAAAAGGTTATATTCTTTCTCATCTTGAAAAAGTCAAACGACATATCCAAAATCATTGTATGCAGACGGAGGGTTGGTTTAGATGTCCTAACTTTACGTTTAAATTTGATGATAGTTTAGAAAAACAAAATAAAATAGACCATTTATTTGCTAAAATTGAAAAAGAATTGAAAAAAGGAGACAACAATGACTGATAATGAAAATATTGTTAAAATCCTTGAAGCGTGCGGTGTTTCATTATATGATACTGAAGTAACAAGTGAATTTGATCGAAGAATTTTTAGAATTTATATTACTTCAAAAGAGGGAATCACCCTTGATAAATGTGCTCATGTAAGTAGAATTTTATCGCCTATTTTTGATGTTGAACCACCCTTGGAAGGTGAGTATTTGCTAGAGATTAGCTCTCCTGGAATTGAGCGTAAACTCACTAAGCCAGAGCATTATCTCTCTTCAATCGGTGATAAAATAAAGATAAAATTAAATAATAAAGAAAAGATTATTGCAACACTTGACGCTTTTAATGGCGATAACATCGTGATAATTTTAGACAATAATGAAAAAATGACTATTGCTCTAAGTGATATAGAAAAAGCAAGAACTTATTTTGAATGGTAGCGCATAGCGATAACGCTTTAATGCAGTTAGCTCTTGATGAAGCTTGGTCTTTTCAAGGGTTAACTTTCCCCAATCCTGCCGTTGGTGCTGTGATAAGCGATGTATACGGTCAAGAAATTGCCGTTGCAGCACATCAAAAAGCTGGGTTTCCTCATGCCGAAGTTGAAGTCATCAAACAAGCTTATATCAAACTAACAGGTGATACAAGCATAGAGTCTATCAAAAATTCTGCACAAATCCATACTTTTCTAAAAGAAAATCACCAGGATATTTTTCACAATCTCACTTTACATGTAACGCTCGAACCGTGCAACCATTACGGTAAAACTCCACCTTGTTCGCATCTTATCAAAGAGCTTGGCTTTAAAAAAGTAGTGATTGGCTCATCTGATTTAACCCAAAATGCCAAAGGTGGTGGGGCATTTTTGCAAGAGCATGGTATTGAAGTGGTATTTGGTGTTTTAAAAAAAGAATGTGACGAGTTGCTTTCTCCTTTTTTGACGTGGCAACAAAATAAGCCATTTATTTTTTTTAAAATAGGATTGAGTCATAATGGAGTAGCGGGTGAGGGTATTATCACCTCTTTGGCATCACGAAAAAAAGTCCATGAATTACGAAATAATTGCGATTTACTCGTCATTGGTGGAAGTACAGTACGAATCGATAGACCAATTCTTGATTCAAGATTGTGTCATGGAAAAGCACCTAATGTCTTGATTTATTCAAAAAGAAAAGATTTTGATCTAACTATCCCTCTTTTTAGTGTTGAAAATCGTAGCGTTGTGATTGAAAAGTCACTTGAAAAACTCAACAATTTTAAATGCGTGATGATTGAAGGTGGACAAAATATGTTAGATGCAATGAGTAAAAGTGTAGCGTGGTATTTAATCTTTCGCTCCCCACATTTCAAAGGGGGGCAAGGCATCGTTTTACCATCACATTTAAGAGAGGTTTTTTCTCAGAAAATAGGCGAAGATACGATGACATGGTATAAAAAAGATGATTAGCGAAGTTTTTTTCTATGAAGTAGTGATTGTACTGCTTGCAGGTTTTGTGCATGGGAGTATAGGATTAGGTTTTCCGATGATTGCTACACCTCTTTTGGCTACTTTTATGGACTTAAAAAAAGCAGTTTTATATACGCTTTTGCCTTCAATTATTGTCAATGGTTCAAGTATTCGAAGAAATAACTCATTTATCGATATTTGGAAAGAGTATAAAAAACTTATTTTCTCCGTTTTGGTAGGAAGTTTTATAGGCTCTAATATACTGGTCGTTTTTTACAGTGATTATTATAAGCTTGTTTTAGTTTTCGTTACCCTGCTGTATCTTAATGGGGGACGCTTTAAAATTTCGCTTGCTCCTTATATGGAAAATCACGCGTCAATGGTCATCATAATTATGGGGCTTTTAAGTGGTATCGTAGGCGGTATTGCTAATTTTATGGTGCCTGTTTTGATTATTTTGATTTTAGAGTTGAAACTTGAGAAGAAAAAATCTATTGGTGTCATGAATTTTTGTTTTATTGCCAATAAGTTTATCCAAGTTGCAATTTTTGGGTTTAATGGAAATTTTAATGCAGATAATTTATTGCTCATAATCCCCTTAGTATTTGTAGCTCTTTTTGGCTTTTTTATAGGAAGTAAAATTCAAGATAAAATTGATGAAAAGTTATACAAAAAAGTGCTCAATGTCACCCTTTGGATTTTGTCTTTTTATCTCGTATTCTCGTTATTTTAATATTTTAGGAACATAATGCAACCATTTACGATTCATCCACCAAAACAAGTCAAACCTGTAGTTAAACAAAACTATTTTCTCTCACAACCCCACCAGCCTTTTTTTCTTTTTGGCATTGTTTGGGCAATTGTATCGATGATTGTTTTTATGCTTGGTTTCAAGGGCGTTTTTTCTTTACATGTAAGCCCTTTATATTTTCATGTCTATTCTTTGATTTTTATCGTTTTTAGCCAGTTTTTTCATGGCTTTTTATTGACAACATTTCCAAGATTTTGTGCAAGTTCCATGGTATCAAAAAGAGTTTATATTGCTATTTTTAGTGCTTATGAAATAGGAGCATTGTTATTTACCATAGGAGTTTTTACTTCGAATATACTCTTTTTAAGTGGCGCAGGAATACTCTTACTTGCCCATAGTTTTAGTATTTATCAACTCTACGTTATCTATGAAAATGGTAAATCACCTATCAAAAAAGATCCTTTTTGGATTTTAGTTGCCCATTTTATAGGACTTTTTTCACACTTTGTTTTCTTTATAGGTTTCTTTTTAGATATCGCAGATATTCATATTTATTGGTACGATATTGCCCATGCCAGCGGGTTTTACCTCTATATTATCTTTTTAACATTTACGGTTGCAACAAGAATGATTCCCTTCTTTTCACATGTGCAAATTCAAAGAACCCCTAAATTTGTGCCTATCGTTTTTGGTATATTGAGTGTAAAGGTTTTTTGTATTATTTTTACATTTTATGGACTCGAAACAGGAGTTGATTTAATTCTTTCCCTAGTACTATTCAAAGAGTTTTTACGATGGAAATTACCGATTTTTAGTTCACCTGCTATTTTATGGATTTTACATCTCGCATTATTTTGGCTACCGATAGGACTTTTTTTAGGCGCTATTGGAAAGCTTTGTGAGTATTATTTTGGTGTTTATTTAGTTTATATGGATACACATTTCTTAGCATTAGGTTTTTTGACTACTATTCTTATAGGATTTGGTACAAGAATTGCGCTTGGACATTCTAGTCAGCCACCTTATGCTAATCGTTTTACAAAATTTATTTTTATTTTAACGCAGATAGCATTAGTAGCAAGAATTATTTACTCATTAGTGATGGGTTTTGATATCAATGCCTTATGGACTTTTGATTTGTCGATAAGCCTTTGGCTTCTTTTATTTGGTTTATGGGGCTATTACTATGCACCCGTTCTTATTAATGGGAAAAAAATTAATTAATTACAGAAGATAGAGATTCTTTTTTTGAGTAAGAAGAATCTCGGCTTCTTTGTATAACTCTGTTTGTGTAGTATTAACAAGCTCA
>JAFLKZ010000135.1:0-6283 GCA_019162915.1 Campylobacteraceae bacterium | reverse complement strand
TCAATGAGAGGGCGATATTTCTCGAAGGTTTGCCAAACTCTCTTAGCTCCATCACTCTTTCCTTTGCATTGAAGGGCGAGTGCTGTTGATGCATTAATGAGCCCTTTTAGTATTTTACTCTCATCAATTGTCTGCGGATTCTTCTTAAGTCGGTGCCAATCTTCTTCTAAAACTTCGTGACCCTCTACAAATTTGTTATTTTCTACGAGTTTTAAAAATTTTTCGATGCCTTGCATAGGGCTTTCCTTGAGTATTTAATAGAATAATTATAGCAAAGTAAAAAACATTTGCTTTATTTAAAAAAATAAGGTAAACTTCTTCCCTAGAAAGATGAAGTTCGAGTTCATCATGGTAGTGATTTTTATATGTCAACCTTTAAGTTAGCAGTCTAAAATACTCCAAAAACACTCAATTTTATATTTTCGACCACACCACAGCAATGGGGTGTATTTTTTACACAGGAGCATTTTATGGCATTATTAGAGGGAACAGTTAAATGGTTCAACGGCGAAAAAGGTTTTGGATTTATTCAACCAAACGATGGCAGTAAAGACGTATTCGTCCACTTTCGTCAAATCAACAAATCAGGATACGGTCGTGTATCTTTGAATGAAGGTCAAAGAGTAACTTATGAACTAGGCGAAGGCGAAAAAGGCCCACAAGCAGAGAACGTTACAGCATTGTAATTCGTTAGGGAGAGAAGATTTATCTTCTCTCCCTTTTTTTTTATCTACTCTCAAAAATATACAAAAACTCACTTCCTTCTTTTTCTTTTGAAACCACTTCAATTTTAATAAAATATTTTTCACATATACTTTTCACAATACTCAGTCCTATTCCAAATCCACCTTTGAAAATATCACCTCTATAATGTCTCATAAAAATTTTATCAAGTTCCTTAATTCCTACACCTTCGTCTTTCACTTTAAATAAAATAGTATTATTTTCTTGCGTTAAACTAATATAAATAGGATGTTTAGGATAAGAGTATTTGATAGCATTGGTGATGTTATTGTCAATGACTCGTTGAAGTTCAACTCTATTCATGGTGATAAAGATATTTTTTTGTATCGAGGAGATAAGTTCTATCTCTTTAGACGAACTTAGGGCGTCAAAATAACTGATGCGATCTTCTAAAAAAGTAGAAAAGTTGAGTTGTTCTGTCGTATACGTAATCGTTTTATTCTTAATGAGGTATTCCAAATCGTCATATAAAGTAGAAAGTGTACTCAATGCAGCTAAAGAGCGATTGAGTCGTTTGTCTTTATATTTGGATGAGAGACCCTCAATGTTGAGTTGCATGATACCAAGGGGCGTTTTGAGCTCATGCATGACATCATCAAAAAAATTATTCATACGTGTGGACGTTTCAATGTAGGGCTTGAGTAAAGATTTAATGATGAGATAAGAGATAATAAAAATTCCAATTAAAACAACCCCGATAATCACTAAAATATCAAAGATAACTTGACTATAAGAGAGCTCTTTTTGAACAATTAAGAATTTTGCATGGAGTGGATTGGGAAGAAGTGGATATTTATAAAAAAGAAAAGCACCTTGTTTGATGTACTCATCATTTGAAAAATAGGGTAATTCTTCAGGAATAAGTGAAAAAATTGTCTGATTGTTGCTATCAAGAAGAGCCGTTTTATAGATAATGGAGCGAGGAAATAAAAAAACTTTTTGAATAGGTGAAATTTGTGAGATAGTATTGGCTATTTCTTGCGCGTGGAGACGCATTTGAACTTCTTGGTTGACTTCGCTAAAACGAAGAGAGAGCGAAAAGTAGTTCAAGATAGGAAAAGAAACAACCAGAAGGGTTAGTAACGTAAAAATAGTCGCAAATATAAACGCATTTTTGGTTTCATTTCTCAATTTTATATCCAATCCCTTTGGCAGTTAGTATCAAAGTTTTATCTGTTTTATCACGAATTTTTTTAATAGCCATTCTGATATCCGTGTCGCCTACTTCCCTTCCATCCCAAACATAGTCTTTGATGGTTTCCACAGAGATAAAATTCCCTCTATTTTTCACTAATAAAAAAATAAGTTTTTTTTCATAGCTACTCAGCATAATGTCATCACCATGATAGGAAAGAGCACTATTGGCAATGGTATAAGAATAACCATCTTGTAAGGAAATAGACTCAAGCGTTGTGTGAAGATGGTAACTACTGATGGTTTGTGAAACTCTATATTTAAGCTCTTTGAGCGAAAATGGCTTTCGAATATAGTCATTACAGCCTAGTTCATAGCCAAGGCTTAAATTGTTAATATCCGTTAGAGAAGTGATAAAAATGATGGGAACGTCTATTTTGGCTTTCCTTACAGTCTTTAGAATTTCATATCCATCGATTTCAGGTACTCTAATATCAAGCAATAAAAGATCATAGGACTTCTCATAGATAGCATCTAACGCGTTTTGCCCATTTTCAAAATCATCGACCTCATATCCCATCTCTTCAAGAAACTCTTTGATGCTCTCTTTATATGTGTAATCATCTTCCAATAAAAGTATTTTCATCGTATGATAATCTCTCTTTGCGTATCAAATGTTTTGAGTGTATTGATATCGTTTACATGTAAAGGTTTTGCATTGGGCGCAAGGGTGGCTCGAAGGAGTAATGATTCTTTGAGTAACGACTCATTAAACCAAATTCCGATGTATCCAACGCGTAGGGCATCGATGTCAAAAAGAGGGGTAAATCCAAATAAAAAGCCTTCTTTTCTCGCAAATCCCTCTTCTAAAGTAGGTTTTGAAATGACGGATGTCAAAATTTCTTGACAGTTTTGCGCACAGCTATTGTTCACGACAACATAGTGGTTGATTTGCTCCAAATCTTTCATCCATTCTCCTATCTGCAAAAACTCTTTGTCCATCAGGACTAAAAAATGTATCTTTTTATTTTTCAATTTTTGAGCAATTTCATCAAACCCCATAATCACTTCTAGCGACCCTAAATAAACATCTTTATCAAAAATAGGGCAGAGTGCTTTGATATTAAGTCGTTTTCCAAGCTCAATAGAAACGAGAGGAAGTTTGTTTTGCTGTACGAGCATAATGCCTTTTCTAAAAGGCGATAAATCGTCTCCATACGTTTCAAAATCCCAGCTTTTTACAAAGGATTTGGCATCTTTAGTGTGCAGTTGAATGTCGAGATTTTCAATTTGAAGGTATTGTTTTACTTTTTCAATTTCTTTTTGAATGGTTTCAAAAGCATGTTGTCTATCATTATGAAGATAGTCTTTTTTGAGCTCTTCATTTTGGGAAATCATCAAAGCGACACTGAGGGAAAGTTGTTTTTCATGTGCGATGAGTTCTTGTGTGAGTGAGAGGACGCTTTCCACACTATTTTTACTGTCTTCAATGTAAAGATTGTGGTTAGCTCTATAAATTAAAAAGCCTAGAATGAGGATAGCAATAAAAAAAAGTCCAAAAAAAAGGGCAAAAGCTTTAATTGTTTTGATGCAAACTCCTTTTTTATTAGCGTTCTTTTAAAATTATACCTTAAAAGTAGGGGCGTAAAATTGACATTCGATTGACAGAGAAAGACTATGATTATAAAAAATAAGGAGTTGGGCATGAAAATAATTTCTAAAGTAGGATTGAGCTTAATGACATTGTGTGTGACGGGCGTTTTCGCATTTGATGTGGCTGAATTAAATAAGCGTTCAGATAGAGGTTTTACCCCTATAACGGTTAAAGATTGGCAAGCACCTGATGAGAAAAATATACCAAATAATCTATTTGGCGATACCGTTCGTTATGGAAAAGCTTTGGTAAGTGAAACGTACAAGTACATTGGACCAGAAGTGGCCGATAAAAAGATGCGATATGCTGGCAATAACTTTGCATGTGCCTCATGTCACCAAGAAGCAGGAACCAAAAAGTGGTCAGGACCATTTATGTCTACTTATGCCAATTTTCCTCAGTACCGTAACCGAGATGAAACTATCGGTAGTATTGAAGAGCGCGTAAATGGCTGTATGGAGCGTAGTATGAATGGTAAATCTTTACCAGAAAATGGCAAAGAGATGCGTGCTATCGTGACGTACATGTACTGGTTGGGACAGGGCATCCCGCTTGGTGCCAAAGTATCGGGCGCTGAGTTTCCTCAAGTTGACCGTAAGATGATTATGAGTCGTGCTGCTGATCCAATAGCAGGTGAAAAGGTCTATAAAGAGCATTGTGCGTCTTGTCATGGGGTTAATGGTGAGGGCGTGAAAAGAGAAGGCAAAGCCAATGGTTATGAATTCCCAGCACTTTGGGGAAAAGATAGTTATAACACGGGTGCTGGAATGTTTAGGGTGATTCGTGCGGCTGATTGGATAGTCGCCAATATGCCTTTGGGTGCTAGCAATCACAACCGTATTCTCACAGATGCCCAAGCTTATGATGTAGCCGCCTACATTAACAATTATGATAAACCACGCACGGTTAAAGCAGGTAGAGAAAATGATTTTACTGATGTGAAAGTGAAAGTTCCGGATAGCGATATTGCTCCGTACATGGATGATAAAACACGTCATCAACATAAATTTGGTCCTTACAAAGGCATCATTATTCCTGCTAAAAATTAGATTCTCTCATGGCAGATGCACGTTATCTGCCATCTCTCCTGCTCTTTTATGATAAAAGTTATATGATTATGAAAATTTTAAAGGGCATCAGTGGCATTTAGTAAAAACAATCGATTTTTGACGCTTAAAGGAATTTTCTTTGTAGCACTCCTCTCTTCTATCGCCCTTGCTTTTTCACAGCTCAACTTTTTTAAACATTTAGCTATATCCCCTTTGGTCATAGGCATTGTTCTTGGGATGGTTTATGCTAACTCACTGCGTCAATATTTACCGAAAGGTTGGGAAAAAGGTATACAATTTTGCACTAAAACGCTTTTGAGATTGGGCATTATCTTATATGGATTTCGTATTACGTTTACGCAAATTGCCAGTGTTGGGATTTCTGGTTTTGCTGCGAGTGTATTGGTTGTCACGCTGACTTTGGTATTGGGTTATTTTATTGGCGTAAAAGTGTTGAAACTCGACTTTGAAACAGCTCTTTTAACCAGTGCGGGAAGTGCTATTTGCGGTGCAGCAGCTGTTCTTGCTATGGAAGGTGTTCTTAAAAACGAGGCTTACAAAAGTGCGGTGGCGGTCGGAACGGTAGTTCTTTTTGGAACAGTGGCAATGTTTTTGTATCCTCTGGTGTATCAATTAGGTTGGGTTCCATTTGATTTGAAAACGCAGGGAATTTACATTGGTGCGACGATTCATGAAGTGGCACAAGTCGTAGGTGCAGGAAGTGCCATTGGTGATGAGGTCGCAAGTAACGCCGTTATCGTTAAGATGATTCGTGTGATGTTGTTGGTGCCCGTTTTACTCACTCTTGGTCTTTTACTCTCTAAAATTTCTGGAGCCAAAAGTCATCAAAAGATGATAATTCCTTGGTTCGCCGTCTTTTTTATCGTTGTTGCAGGATTTAACTCACTTAATCTTCTCTCTTTTGAAATCATCGAGCATATTAATACTATCGATACTTTTATCCTCACTATGGCGATGAGTGCGCTTGGTATGGAAACGAGTTTGTCTAAATTCAAAGGGGTAGGCGGAAAAGCGATGTTGTTGGCTTTGATTTTATTTATCTGGTTGATAGTCGGAGGATTTTTTATTACTAAGCTTTGTACGCTTTACATGTAAGCCTTCTTGTCTTATAATAACTTCTCAAATTTATGTCATCCAAAGAAGAACGTCCATGACCCAAAAAAAATTAGTCGAAGATACTGTAACTCTGCATCGTTTTATCGCTCTTTATTGTGAGCAGAAGCATGATGGACAGTTAAAGAGTGCCAAAGTTTTACATGTAAGCTTTGAAAATGCCATTCCTTATGAACTTTCTTATCATCTGTGCGAGGCCTGTGAAAATACATTATTGTACTCGTATGAGCGACTTCAAAATTGTCCGCACGTAGAAAAACCAAGTTGTCGAAAATGTCCAAATCCGTGTTATGAAAAGTCGATGTGGAAAAAAATAGCAGGCATTATGATGTACAGTGGTATGCGTTTAGGGCTTACCAAAATACGAAAACTCTTCTCCAAATAGATGACATTTCCTTACTTAACACACAAAAATTATACGATACAAAAGTATGGTGAATCGCTTTTTAGTATTCCTGTGGATTTGGATTTTGGGTGTCCTAATCGAAGCGCGGATGGTAGTGGTGGTTGTACATTTTGCCCAGAACATGGGGCTCGAGCCGCGCAAGGTATGGATGCAAACAACGTG
>JAFLKZ010000080.1:14019-19619 GCA_019162915.1 Campylobacteraceae bacterium | reverse complement strand
GCGCGTCCTTCAACGACTTCTTCAACAGGATGAGGATGTTTGTTGTTGGCTTCTACAATCGTGACATTTAATCCGGCATCACGATAATATCCTTTTTCTTTTGCCATATAATATCCAGCGAATTGAAACTGATGAAGCCATCGAAGCTGAAGGGTAATATCTTCCAAGGGTTTGCCAAAGAGGAAAGAAGGGAGGAGCAAAGCCCCCAAAAATAAGAGGAGGGTGTGTCTTTTATTCATCATAGAGACCTACTATTCAAATAAATTATAATTTTATTAACAATCTAAAAGTTTTACCAAAAGATATTGACTTAGTCGCAACAGTTAATAATAGATGGTTCCCCGTAGTGATGATTCTAGTATCAATTCCATTATTTGGATTTATTTTACATTCTTTTTTTTATTTTTTTACCAACACTTCATTTTTCTTAGGCTTTTTCATATGTGGACTTTTTATGATAGTATGGATCATATTTCTATTAGATTTTGCCGATAAAATTTCACATAAATTTTCAATTTGGCATGTACATTATAAAGATGGAAGTTTAATTGTTAAAGATACTATTTACTGTTTTTATGATGATATTTGGGATATAGAATATAAACCTAGTCATTTTGGATTTAGTGGAAAGTTAGTACTATACATTATTCACCCTAAAACAAAAAATCCATTTGAGTTAGTACTGTCTTTTACATATAAATCTAAAGCTAAATATGTTTTTGACTCTTTTTTTAACCCTGCGAGAATTCAAAAATACTTGAAAGAGAGTCTTTAGTAAAAAATTATATTACTAAACTTTTTAAAAGGATACATAATGATTGACCGAGAAATCTATGTTAGAGATGAACTGCGATGTGATGGATTTAATGAGAACGAAATTGATGAAATATTAATAGCATGTTCTTTTAATGATAAAATTTGTATCGATGAGAAAAAGAAAGAAATTAATTCAAGAAAAATACAAAAAAATGCCCCTAAAAAACACCGTTGTAGATAAACAAAGTAAAGAAGATTTACGATTTAGATCAATTACTGATCAGGCTGAATTGATAGAGATTAATAGTATTATTCAAAACCGTAAAGACACTCCTTTGGATAGGTATGAAGATCTTAATGATGTGATAGAAAGGATAAACAGTGAGAGAAAAGAAGTTAAGTGACCTCTTCTCCTCAATCTACATCTCTCTCAAACAATAAATGATATATTCCTTCATATTTGACAAAAAAATACAATAGTCGTATAATTTTAACAAAAAAGGAGTTCCAATGAAAGCAAAAGATATCGCTAATATTTTTGGTGTTCCTCAATCTACTCTCAATGAATGGAAAAAAGAAGGGCATTCAAAAAAAGCTCTAGCTGATTTTTTAACCAATGTCGATAAAGAATCTATTTTAAACTTATATAAGTCTGCAACGGCTTACGATATGCTTGTAGCAACGGTTAATGCTTCTATAGGCAATGAAGACAAACATCTTGCGGCCAATGATATTAAAAAACTTCTTTTGGGAAAATTGCCTGAAAAGCCTGTTGAAAAATACGCCTTAGATGTTATCAAAACGGAAGCTCTCAAAGAAGAGATAGAAGATTTTGCGATGCACTTTAAAATACCAATGAAAAAAGTCTATAAAGTGCTAAACCATGGATACTAAAACGCATCAATTCATTCTTGAGACTTATCCTAAACAAATTAAAGCACTCAATGATTTAGTCCATGAGTGTAAAAAGCTCTTGCCTAATAATGATCTTTCATTTATGCGATTTGGTGGTGGTACAGCATTAGCGATTTATCATTTTCAACATCGAAAAAGTTTTGATATCGATTTGTTTGTTACCGATCCGCAAATATTGAATTATCTCAGTCCAAAACACTGGATAGACGATTCAAGTACGTTCAATACTGCTAAGTATATGGACTTAGCAAATCATATAAGGTTGCTTACAAAAGAAAATATTAAAATCGACATCCTAGTATCGCAAGATTTTATTAGTCATCCAATTATAGACAATAGTCAAGCTTTTTTTCATGAGACTATTTATGTCGAAAGTTTAGAAGATATTTTGGCAAAAAAAATTGTTTACAGGAAGGATCAAAATAAATCAAGGGATATTATTGACCTAAGTGTTGCGCTTTATCATAATGAGTTTATTTTTGAGAAGCTATTAAAATATGAAGCTGTTACTCTTCAAGATTTGAGTGATTTGCATGATGCACTTCAAAGGCTTGATTATCAGAAATATTTAGATGAAATTGACCTAGTTGAACCCGTTAAATTTTATTTAGACGTTGCGAAAAATGCTCCTAATGCAATTACAACAGCCTTGAAACTATACTTATGAAGTTTGTTTGTAGAAAGTTAAGTCTAATCTTAGTATAATTAAAAGAAAATGATACAGTAATTAGAGTGTATACTTTAGCTTTTAACGGTACTGATTACGGTACTGCAAGGTTATATATGTTTTTAAAGCACGATTATATAGGTGTTTTTAACTATCGTAGTGAGTCCGGCCTCAGTACCATCCCCTTAAAATAGGGCTTTAAAAGCCTTTTTTTCTTAAAAAAATATCTTCATTAAAATTCTTTGGGTACGCTATAGGGTACGGTTTGAGAATTTATTTAAATAGTGAAGCATGTTTGCCAACTTCTACCAAAAGCAATTCTACTTCATCGTTATTGATTTTATAGATCAATAATAAGTCAGGTTTTATATGGCATTCCCTACACCCTTTATAGTTACCTATTAAAAAATGATCTTTGTATTTTTCTTCGAGACTTTCACCATAAGCAAGTTTGGCAACAATATTTAAAATTAGCTCTTGATCTGATGAGTAGAGCTTCTTATAAGCCTTTTTGAATGAAGATGTTCGGAAGATAGAATATTTCATGATTCAAGATCGGCTTTAAGAGCTTCTATTGAATCAAATGATTTCCCTTCCCTCTTCTCTAGTTCTTTAAGTGCCTTTTTCATTCTATCTGACGGCACTTTTAATTCAAATGGAATCGAATAAGTCATAGCTACTTGCTTGCAAAAAAGATTAATTCCTTCGCTAAGGCTCATTCCGTATTGTTTTAGTACTTCTGCAGCAATGAGTTTTGTTTCTTCATCGATGCGAACACTGGTGCTTGTTCTCATGGTATATCCTTTCCTTTTTTATAAAATTGTACCACAAATGTAGTACAATAACAAGTAAATAGATGCTACAGGGTATGGTTTTAGAATTTACATGACATTTGGTATTTATTAACTTTTTATCATATTACAATTATTTCTTATTGAATTTGATGTAAAATTTTTGCTTAAATGTTTGAGCAAGGAAAATAAAATGTATACAACTAGGTTTACAGTTTCGACAGATGAGTTATTATCACTAACAAAAGTATCAAGATCTTTAGGACAATTGATCGATCAAATCAAAAATAAAACTCTTGAAAAAATTATTGTTTTAAAAAATAATGAGGCAGAAGTTGTTATTATCGATTTAAATGAATATTTGCGATTAAAATCAATTGCTGATCAAGCAGAACTTATGGAAATTAACCACATGGTCCAAAGCCGAAAAGCCACCAAACGGGATACGGTTGTTTTTGACCACAACCACTTAACAAAAATATAGCACCCACACTCATAATGGTTAATATAAACTTTTTCATAATGTACCTTTTTCTATTTTGCTTAATTGCTCTTTTTCTAAAGTCTCTTTGACTTCCTCAGCTGACATACCATTATCTACGATGAGTAAAGAGATAAGCAGGGTCTTTTCCTCTTTGTCATTGGTGTATTCACGCACCATAATGTATTCATGGTCTTCTTTATATTTATCGATTCCCATTTGGATAGCACCAAAAACAAATCCTATCCCAGCCCCAGCACCTATATTTTGAAGTCCAACTGCTGCATTGCCTGCTGCAAATGCGGCTGCTCCCCCAAATCCACCAATCAAAGCGCCATTGAGTGTCGAATAATTTACCTGAGATAATTTTTCTCTCAACTCTTTACGCTCTCCACAAAAGATTTCTTGCGACATCTGTGCATTTGACAATACTATGCCCATAGTATTTGTTTGTAAATACCTGCATCTCTTGTGCAAAACAGATACTTCCCATAAGTATGACTAAAACTAAGTTTTTCATTTTTTCTCCTTTTTTGTTTACAGGAGAAATAGTAGAGTATTGCAGTGACAAAAAGTGTCAATTTAGAGAGATTTTAGTGTTTGCCGCATATCTTCTTTTAAAATATCTTTTAATTCTTGTGGCTCAATAATCTGTAGATGAGGAACCCATTGCTTGATAAATGGAAGGATTTCTAGCTGTTGCGTATAATTGATACTAAAAACAACACTTCCATCTTCAGTGTTTTCTATAAATTTTTGAGAATGGAAAAAAGGCTTCATGCCTTCATTAAAATAGCGAGTAACATAAGGAGACGCGCGCAGTATAGAAGTCTTTTGAGGCATTCCATAAAGGCTTAATGCGTTTTGCATATTGTCAAAATAATTTTCATAACGTGCAAGAATATACGCTTGATAGGTTGCTTTTGAAGCATAAGTGACACGTTTAATGAAAGTTATACGCAATAGCCTTAGCTTACTTTCATCAGTTTCAATTGCAATATACCAGTTGCTATTTACAAAAATGAGTTTTAGGCATTTTGCATTTTTAAACACCTCTTCTTTATGTCTTAAATAGACAATATTTCGATACTCATGATTTTTTACAGCAGATTTTAGCTGCTCATAAATTTTGACATGTTTTTGATCTTGAAGAGTTTCAAAAAGGTTTGTTCTAAAAACAAAGATATCATCATCCTCATCACACATACTCTCTTCAATGCTCTCTTTTTCTTCATCGTTAAGTTTAAGTATCATAGATGGGTCTTTTTCTTGAATTAAAGAGAGAATCCAGCCTAACTCATTACTCTCCTCAAGAAAGAAGCGTAAAACCTCTGCAACATCTTCTTCTTTATCAAAAACCCTATATGATAGAAACTTTTCTACCATCTAACTTTTTTTGCTTTTTTTCTACTACTAAAATATGACTATACAAAGTGTGAATATCTTCCAAATAGCGTCTAAGTGTTCTTTCATTGATGCGTAATTCTTCTAAAATATTTTCATTTTGGGCGTAAATCTCTTCGCCAGCATGAAGTTTTTGCATCAATTTAAAAATGTGATTAATTTTACTTTCAGTATTGTTTTGTTTCATAATGCACCCTAATGACATTTATAATTAAAATTTTATAAAAGAAACTATACAACATTAAGCCAACTTAATTCTATTTATGTAGAAAAATTTAACAGATTATATTTTAGTTTAGCTACAATATCGGGCAATTTATAACTTAAATATAAAATAATTTTAAGGATTATCTATGAACGACACTACTCAAAAAGATTCTTCCTCCCTTTTTAGTTATCACACTTTTATGTTTCCTTTTACTTTTTCTTGTCCAAATAACGAAATAACTAAAAGTTGGGAATTGAAACCTTATGTTGAAAAATATAATGAGATTACCTATTTTCATCCTTTCTTTAAAAAATCTATGCTAACTAAAACAGAAAGTGAAAGTAGTGCTTTTTACACAAAAAAAGAAGTTAAAAATAG
>JAFLKZ010000080.1:1089-13947 GCA_019162915.1 Campylobacteraceae bacterium | reverse complement strand
TAATCTAAGAATATTTGAAACAGGGATAGGGATTATTTCTTTTCATATCAAAAACGATACTTATTGTGACATAAAATCCGTACTTGAAATAAATGATTATGGTAGGAGAATTTATCCTGAATACTTAGATGCAAAGAATCAATGTTCCTTAGTCCCAGACTATATTAGTATTAATGGTGTTAGTGAAACTTTTAACTATGAAGTAGCCCCAACAGAGATAGAACTTTCAAAAATCATACAGTATTTAATACCTGTTGAAAAAATCACTCCTTCCATTGATGATAGAATGTTTGTAATTTCTTATTTTAAGAACCAAGAGCTCATAGAAGAACTAAAGAAGAACTACAAAACAAATGATGCTTGGTATGAATATATTTTTATTGATGGTGATGGGAAGACTATCCATAATAACGAAATGCAAGAAGTACTAACATCAAAAGCAACTTATCCGAGATGGCAACAAAAAGGTACATTATATGGTACCAGTCGATATTCTTTTGTATGTTTGTCAGATAATGACTTCTCTTTAATCCATATGAAAACGATTTATTTTCAAATGTTTAGTTTGCTACTTATGGTCAGAGCGACTGTATTAAAGTTTTCAGGAGAAGTAAGTCAAATAGCTAGGGAAATTGACATTGATTCAACAAAAGTTGGTGAAATTTACCAAGAATATGTTCAGTTTATCAATAATTTTTACTTCAGAGAAATTACTTCAAGAGAGCAAGGTATAGAAATGAAAAGGCTATAGCAATCTTAAAGATTGAAAGAGATATTAAAGATCTAAATAATGAAATATCAGAGCTCCATGCTTTATCAGATTTGAAAAATGAAAAGAAAAGACAAAAAAGTTTAGATAAACTTTCAAGACTTGGTGCTTTGTTTTTACCACCAACCCTTGTACTGGGATTTTTTGGAATTAATACTTTTGATACCGATTCATTTAAAAGTTCATTAGAAATATGTTCATTTAATATAGGTAGTGTAATATGGACTGGCATCGCACTTGTTTTAGCGTTACTATTATCACGCATTACATGGCTTATAATTAAATGACCCTTATTTCAATCATCGGTGAATTTGACACCTCGTTACTAAATATTATTAATGAGTTCAAAGAACGTTTGGATAAAGTTATATTAGTCTTTGACTCATCAACAGCAAGTCAGAAAAATATGTCACACCATACAAAAATGCTTGAGCACTTTAGACAAAAGTATAAATTACATTTTGAAATTGTATGTGAACATATCATTGATGAAGATAATTATCTAAAAATAGATGCTATTTTAGAGATAGCTAAACAATTTTCTGATGTTTATTTCGATATCTCTCATTCCTTGGGCTCTACAGCTGCTTATATTGGCTCTAAGATAGATAACATAGACATCAAACTACTTGCCTTCAATGCCTATGAAAACGAGTATAACCTTATCTCTAAAGAGGGCTTCTCAAATCATAAGATGGAGTATAAACTTGGCGTTATTGATTATCTTGAGTCTTTCGGGTATACGGTAAAACTCAAAAAAGATATTCCGTGGATAGACAAGCACAAAGAAAATATTTATAAAATTTTTAGCCACTACAACGATTATATGGCTATTCGTAAATCTTTAACACTTAATGGTCATCCTAAAAATACTTTAGTACCCGTTTTCGAAGAGCTAGGACTTTTTAATACAGATGGCAACATAAAAGAAAAAGGTTATCTTGAAGGTGGACTTTTTGAGGACTACATTTATCTTATTATCAAGGAATTAGGATTCGATGACGTGCTCATAGGTGCTGAAATTATTTTTAGTAATAATGGCATAGATGGAAGTCTTGTCAATAATGAATTTGATATTCTTGCTTTTAAAAATAATCGTTTATATCTCTTTGAATGCAAATTTACCCAAAGCTTTACATTTAATGACCTTGTTTATAAATATATGGCACTTAAAGAGTACATTAAAAATGACTCAAAAGGGATTATTATTACTTATAATCCTAAAACAAATCCAAATGAAAAATTACTTCCAGAAGAACCTCTCTCAAAATTAGCTCGCAAGAAAGCCTTATTATTTGATGTACATATCGTAAAAAATATTCTTGAAAAAAATAGAATTAAAGAAGAATTATTTAAAATTATCTATCCAGGCTTTTTACATGTAAATAAAGTAGAACAACTCCCGGTATTAAAGAAAAAACAGCATGTTTATTTTCTTGGTGGCTATGACCTTGAGATGCATGAAATCAAAGGAATGTTGGAAAAATACCGCGCCAAATTTTATGACAAGCAACTCAAATGGGGAGCTAAAGTAAGTGATTACAAAGAAGAGCTTTTGCAACTGAGCGCTGATGATATACCTGTTTTTATTGAACTTGAAAGAGATATGGACATGCCTATGGTTCATGAGAGTATTGACCATCATGGACCATTGAGTTACTTTCCCGCTTCACTAGAGCAAATTGCACAACGATTTAACCACACACTAACAAGGTTTCAAACTTTAGTTGCCATCAATGACAAAGCCCATAAAATTGGTATGAAACGCCATGGCGCAACCAGTGATGAAATAAAAGCAATTCGTTATATGGACAGACAAAAACAAGGCGTTACGCAAGAAGATGAAGTCTTGGCTCAAAAGTCAATTGCCTCCATTCAATATCGCAACGAAATCCCTTATATCTATAGTCTGACACCCCACTTTAGTACCATTGTCGATCTTGTCGATTTTAAGCATTACATCATTTACAACGATACAAAATGTTCTGTATATAGTTACAAATCAAAAGCTCTTAGAAAACTCTTTCATGCATATATAGAAAAAAATGAAGCCTACTATGGAGGGAAAGAACAGATGTTTTTTTGCCTTAAAGACAATATTTTAACCAAAAGAGAGATAACAGAATTTATTAATAAAATTATTGACAAACTCATCCAAAAGGATTAAGTATATGAGCAATTTCAAGCTAAGTTTTACACTAAAACAATACACACCCATAATTCATTTTCAAAGTGATCAAGCGGGGGCGACGCTTAGAGCTTCAGAGCTAAAGCCTAAGTTTGATAGATTTTTGATAGCATTAAAACATCCAGATATTAAACCACTAAAAGGTACACAAGGTGAGAAATATTTTGATTATAAAGTCAAAATTACAACCAAAGATTGGAATATTAAGAATTTTGATAAATTTCCACCACTTTACTTTGCAAGAGACAATAAACAACTCTCATCAGCTCAATTAACAGTCGAGTTTATATCCTTTAATACTAAATTGATTGAGGTTATGCAAACTGAATTCCCCAAGTTTTTAGCAATAACAAATTTTGGCAGTAGAAGCTCAAAAGGATATGGTTCTTTCTGGGATGAAAAAACAATGCCAACATCTTTTGTTAGCTATGCAAAAAAATATTATCCAAAAATCTACAAGCTAGATACAAAAGTAAATGAAAAGAATTGGGAAAAAATAGTTGGGGACTTTTATAAGCTTTTAAAAATGGGCAATAATCATGGAGGCTATAAAAAAGCATATCTTTGGGAATATTTTGCAAAAGATGGTATAAGGTGGGAAAAAAGACAAATTAAAAAAGAATTTCCAACTCTTGCAGTATCCAAAAATGCTAATACCCCAATCGACACGCTGGACCCCAAAGAAGAAAATTATCGCTTTATTCGTTCAATGCTAGGGCTTGCTGGATATTACGAGTTTAGGACACCCTCTGTCGAAAAAGTAACTATTACATGTAATAATAAAAACATAAAACGAATGAGGTCTCCAATAGAGTTTAAATATATAGGCGATACGATTTATCTTCTTTGTAATGATTTTTATAAAATACTTTATGGAAAAAGCTTCAAATTTCAATACGGCAAAAAAGAATTTGACATTATTGCGCCAAAAGAAAATGAATTTGATTTATACAAATTTATGGATTATTTAGCAGAAAGAAATATTATAAAGGTTGCCCAATGAACTACGTAGCATATACACTCGGACCAATTTACGACACAATCTTTGATACATTAAATGGTGACCATAAAACCAAAAAGCTCAAAGCTGGAAGTTACTATTTTTCACTTTTCATGAAAACATTGCTTATTAACATCAAAGATGAATTCGATGTTTTGGTTCCATATGTTGGGGCAGAAGCACTCGTGAAAGAACATAAGATGGGATTGTTTCATGATAGATTTATTGCTCAAAGTGAAAAATCAAAAAGTGAAATAAGAGATATTTTGAGTAACAAGCTAGAACTAACTTTTAAAAAGATGGCGGAAAATATCAAAGATGAATCAATAGCCTTTGAGCTGATGAACAATATGACAAATCACTCAATCATTGCAAGTGCAGATGAGCTAAAGGAGATTGATCAAAATATCATTTTTGCACTCAACAAAATCTTAGATAGCAAAGAACAACAAAGAGACTTTGAATCTGAAGTGAAAAAAAATTGGATTTCACAATATCAAGAAAACGAGATTAAGAATAGCAAAGTTAAAACTATCGAAGAATTATCAGAAAAACTAGGTTTCAAATACTATGCTGTTATTACAGCAGATGGCGATAAAATTGGAGCTAAAATCAAAGATGAAGCGACAGATGACCCTATGAAAATTAAAGATTTGTCGGAGAAGCTTTATAAATTTTTTACTGATGGTAAAGATATTCACACTATCACGAACTATGATTTTGGAGGAGAACTCATCTATGCAGGAGGAGATGATATTTTAGCTTTTTTACCTGTAAAGTTTGAAGATAAAACATTTCTAGACTACATTAGTGTTTTAGATAAAAGATTTAAAGAGATAGTTGGTAATGATGTAAGTTTAAGTTTTGGAGTCAATATAGCTTACTATAAGTATCCGTTAAGAAACGCCATCAATAGCTCTTTAGATTTATTGGATAAGGCAAAAGAAAACAAAAATATAAAGAATAGAATTAGTATAAAAATAACCAAACATTCAGGGCAATGGTTTAGCTCAACTTTGGCATTGCAAGATGAAAGGTATCAAAAATATAATGAACTTGTAAATGGTATATTAACTGAAAAAGTTACTTTACCTCACTCTCTTCATCATTCTCTCAAAAGATACAAAGAAGCTATTTTGGCAACATACCAGTATCCAAACGGTTCTGTAAAAGCTATGTTTACAACGATTTTCAATGATACAAAATCGGATAAAGATAAAAATGGATTGGAGTTGGTTAGAGAATATCTTGATCTTTTTCGACCACAAATCAATAACGATTTTGATGATATATTTTCGCAACTAAGCATCATCAAATTTTTAAGAGGAGATAGAGAATGAAATATCTACTAACATTTAAGCCACTCAAAAATTTCTTTTTTGGAAATAATAAAACATTTAGTGACGATTACTTGGCTATTTCCGAGTATTTTCCTCAAAATACTCAGTTGCTTGGAGCTATCAGACTTTTTATCGCTGAACAAAATAAGCTTATGCATGTTCATAAAAATGGCAAATATTCAAATAAACCAGATGAGCTAAAAAAGCTTATTGGAATTGCCAGTAGCAAAGATTTTGATTCCAATACAGATTTAGGCAAAATCAAAAATCTTTCACAAATGTTTATTATTACAAAAGAACTTGATGATGCATATTTCTCAACTCCATTTGATATTGAAGTAACTCAAGATAGTATCAAGTATTATGAGCTGACAAATATAGAAAATGACTATTTTTTGAAAAACTATAATGCAAAAGAAGCTTCGTCTCCAAAACTTGGAAATAGAAATTTTTGGAAAACTTATCTTCATAAAGATGATTTACAAATAAATGATTTAACATCATATGAGGCGGTTTTTAAGCCTCATCATCAAGTAGGCATAGAACTTGAACATAAAAAAGTTATAGATAAAAAGTTTTATTCTAAAACAGATTATCAACTCAAAAATGGCTTTTTATTTGGTTGTATCATTGAACTCGATGAAAAAATTATGAATGATGGCATCATCCAAATTGGAGCCGAAAGTTCACTTTTTGAGCTTAAGATTATTGAACTTGAAAGTACAAAACTCACCAATCATCCTATAATTTCAAAGTTTTTTACACCACTTGTGAAAGGTGATAAAGTGGTAGCAATAAGCGATGTAATGTTAGAAAGTACACATGAGTTTCATTCGAACTTCACAATCGTGCCATACTACAAAAACTTTGCGATGCTGGATAATGACTATTCAAAACACAAAGGTAAAACTGATCAAAAACGACTTATTCCAGCAGGTACAGTTTCCTATATTAAAGAGCAAGTCATGCCTCACAATCCAAGTCTAGGTGCCTATGGTAAAATGGGCTACAACCAATTTTTAACAGTAAAAAATTAAGAGGAAAAATAATGTACACAAATAAAGCCTATATCATCAAAACAAAAACAAATTTACATGTAGGAAGTGGCGATACAAACTTTGGTATCGTTGATAAAGAAGTCCAAAGAGATAGTATCACCAGTCTTCCTATTATAAATTCTAGTAGTCTCAAGGGTGCTATAAGAGATCATTTTAAGGATTTTTTAGCAGAAACAAATGAAACGATTGGCGATACAGAAGTAAAGCCTTTTGTATTTAGTACTATTTTTGGAGATGAACAAAAAAATCTTGATAGCGATGATACTAAGACCTATAGTAAATTACCAAAGCAAGGACTTGTGAAATTTATTGATGCCAAACTTCTTTTTTTACCACTCAGAAGCAATAAAAAGCCATTTTTCTATGTTACATCTTTGGAAACTCTTAAAGAAGCGAAAAGCTTTCTTGCAAGTTTTGGCATTTTAATTGAGTTTGATAGTATCCAAACGAATGGGAAAAGTATAGTTCTAGGTACAGAAAGTGCAACTGTTGAAGATGTCGATTGCGAAGCATTAAATGCTGATTTTTCAAAACTCAAAGCTCTTTTTGGTATCCAAAATCTAGCTATTTTTAATGATGAAGATTTTAATGAAGCCGTTTCGGCTTTGCCAGTCATCGCTAGAAATTCTCTCGATAATGGCAAAAGTGTCAATCTTTGGTACGAAGAAGTTGTCCCAAGAGAATCTATATTTTACACCGTGTTTTGCTATTACAATAACCTTGATGATAGTGCAGCAGATAAAAAAGGCAAAACAGATAAGAAAAAATTTGAAATGGCATATAAGCTTTTTGAAAATAAGTTACTCGAAGACTCTATCCAAATCGGAGCAAATGCCAGTATTGGTTATGGTATTACTAATTTTTTGAGAATAGGAGAAAGCCATGAATAATAAAAGGATAGAAAAACTTATCCCCAAAGCTATAAAATTATTGCAAAACTTTCCGAAAGAAGCAGTTTATAAAGGTTATTTAGCCGCATTTGGACCAACTGTTATCACAAGTGGAATAGTCCAAGCTGTAGCGTTTTATATAGCAGATGACAAAAAAAAGAGAGTTATTGAGTTGATGTTTGATCTATTATTAATTGAAGATCTCAAAACAGATAAAAAAACACTTCTTGATGTATTGAGAGAAGGTGAGAACTATAAAAACTATGTACTCAAAAACAAAATCCTTGAAGCAAGTATTGCATGTAAATTGGCTATTCGTACTTTTGAGCTAAAGGATTAACAATGGCTTTTTTCTTTTTAAACAAAATAGAAACTTCAATGACGAAAATATATTTGGAAAAAGAGTTAAAACAATTTGGTCAGCTCAAATTTATTGGCAATATCAAAGAGGACATTAGAAACAATGGGTTTAACTCAACCATAGCAGAATTTAAAAGCTTAAATGATGAAAATGGCTTTTTAGATTTTTGCAAAAGTAAGAAGATACTTCCAAAAAAAAGAGTTGATGAACAATACATTCCTCAACAACAAAAACAAGTTCAATCAGAAGTGCCACATCAAAGCACGACTAAAGCCTCAATGATTGCAAATCCATCTTTCCATTTTTATAAAGATGAAGCTTATGGTAAAGGAATAGAAAACTTTGCATTGACGGAAAACTTTAAAGAATCTTTCGAAATTAATGGAGCGCAAGCTTTTAATCTGACTACTATTTATCCTGGTCTTTTAGTAGGAAGTGGCTATAACCACCCAAAACTCAAAGAAAAAGCAGACGACTTCCAACTTGGTTTTTTCTTTGACCACACAACGGGGCTTCCCATAATAAGTGGAAGTAGTATCAAAGGAGTTTTAAAAAGTGTTTGCGAAAAAAAAGAGTTCATGCAAGATATTTATAAAAAAACTATCGAGTTGTCTATTTTTGAAGATAATAAAACGATTTTTTATGATGCTTTTATATTTGAAACAAAAAATGAAAATAACAAAATCTTTGGAAGTGACTACATTACAAGTCATTTTAGTAATGAAGAAGATGGTATGTTCAAAGAACCAAATCCTATAAAATTTCTAAAAGTTTTACCAAATGTTACTTTCAAGTTTCAGTTTAAAGCCCCACAAGAGTATGTTGATTTATTTAAAGCCATCATCCTAGATTTTGGTCTTGGTGCTAAAACCAATGTTGGTTATGGAAAATTTATAGAGGTAGCATAGTGTTTACAGCCCAACTTGAACATATCATCACAAGTGAACATCTTCATCAAGCTTTTGAAGCGATCAACCAAAACGCTTTGGGGCTTGATGAAATTTCTTATCGTTCGTTTCAAGAATCTTTACATGTAAAGCTAGATGAGCTTCGAGATAGTGTTTTGCAGGGTATCTATGTACCAGAGCCTCTCAAAAAAATAGAGATAGATAAACCTAACAGCGATGAGACTCGTTCTATTTCTCTTGGGAGCATTAAAGATAAAATCATCCAACGAGCACTAAATGATGCTCTTAAAAACCACTTTGAAGAGACTTTTAGTGACAAAAGCTATGCCTATAGAAGTGACAAATCAACCATCAATGCCATCAATAGAACACAAGAATTTTTAAACCAAAAACTCCATATTGTGCTTAAAACTGACATCAACAACTTTTTTGAAAACATCAACCACGATAAGCTTCTCCAAAGCCTTGAAAACAAAATAAGCGATAAACGCATCATAAAGCTCATTGCACTTTTTTTTCAAACAGGTGGTTTTTTTAAGTATGATTTTTTAGACCATGCTCTTGGTGTACATCAAGGAGATATTCTAAGCCCTTTACTTTCCAACATCTATCTTGATCTTATGGATAAATTTTTAGAAAAAAAGAATATCGCATTTGTTCGCTATGCCGATGACTTTGTTCTTTTTTTTAAAACTAAAGAGGAAGCGTTCCCTGTAAAAGAGGAACTTGAAAACTTTTTAAAACTCCTTGACCTTACTTTAGGCGAAGATAAAACTTCTATTGTGCATCTCAACGAGGGGTTTACCTTTTTGGGTGTTTGCTTTGAAGGCAAAACTAAAACCATTGAAAATGAAAGACTCCATAAGTCCTTTTCTAAACTTCATAAAATTGCTGCTAAAAAAGAGAGTTTTTTACTTTTCATCAAATCTTTAAACACTTATATGCTTACATGTAAAAACTATTACCTCAAAATTATTCCAAAAAATTCAACTCAATTTGAACTATTTCAACAAAATTTTATCGAAGCAACCGCTCAAAAGATATACCTTTCCAAACAAAACGATAAGATAAAAACCAAAAAAGCTTTTAAACTGCATCTTGCTTCATTGCCATGGTATCTCTTTTTTGCAGAAGATGAGATCAAAGACAAGATTGAACTCATGGTCAACAAAGGTGTTGAAAAGTATCTTTCTACCAAATCCTATCTTAAAACTAACAAAGCCAAAATCGAAAAGAAAAAAAATCATTACGCTAAACAATTTGCCAAAATAACAACGTTACATGTAAAGACCAAAGGCATCATGTTAAGTATCGCTAAAAATAAATTTGTCCTCAAAGAGTACGGAAAAGTCAAGAATGCTTACGCCATAGACACCATTACACGCATCATCTTAGAAGGAAAAGGATTTTCGCTAAGTAGCGATGTCATCAGTACGTGTGCCCTAAGAGGAATCCCCATTGATTTTATCGATAAAAATGCACTGCCTTATGCTTCATTGGTTTCATACAAAGCATCGACCACGCAGACTATCCACAAACAAGCCTTATTGCTGCAGACGCAAACACAACTTGATATCGCTAAAGAATTTATAAGAGGAAAAGCTAAAAATCAGATTAACTATCTCAAATATTTAGACAAATACCATGCACTTCTTAAAGAGCACATCACCCAGATGTCAAAGATACTCAATTCGCTTAAAATTGCAAAAGACACCAATGCTATTATGGGCTATGAGGGAAGTATCTCTGCACTCTATTGGGATGCGATAAAACTTATTTTAGAAGTGCCCTTCGAGGGAAGAGTCACTTTTGGTGCTAAAGATATCGTCAACAGTTCACTTAACTATGGTTATGCCATCCTTTATGGGAAAGTACAACACTGTCTCATCCAATCAGGGGTCTCATTGCATATTTCATTTTTGCATGCGCTTGATGACAAAAAACCAACCCTAGTTTATGACATGATAGAAGAGTTTAGAACCTTTATCGTCGATCGTACCATCATCTCCATGCTCAACAAAAGTGAGCCTATTAAGCTTGATAAAGAGGGATTTCTCACGGAAGTTACGAGAAAACTGATAGCCACAAACATTTATGAAAAACTAGGAAGTTATACGATGTGGAAAAAAGAGTCTCGTAAAGTTGAAAATATTATCCAGACACAATGTTATCAATTATCCGACATCATCAACCAAAAAGATGAAACCTATAAAGCTTTTATAGGAAAATACTGATGCAACTTCTCATCGCCTACGATATACAAGATGATAAACGACGCAAAAAGATATCCGATATGCTTGAAGGTTTTGGCTATAGGGTAAATTTCTCTGTTTTTGAGATAAACATCTCTAAAACAAAATATACCAAACTTCTTCGGCATCTTCAAGAAATTCTTGCTAAAAAAGAAGATAGTTTACGGATCTATCATATCTGTGAAAACTGCATCAAACAGTCAATCGAGCTATGCCGTAAACCAAGGATATTTGAACCAAAAGAGATGTTTGTATGAAAAAAGAATTGCGAACTTTTTTAGGTCTTTTTACAAGGAATAAAGCGAATTGAAGGATATAAAAGAGGCGAAAGGCTATCTTTACATGTAAGCGTTATGAGATTTGCGAACTTTTAGATTGGTATAAGTTTTATTAGCCCCAAAATAAGGGCTTAAATAAACTTATACCAATCTAAAAAGTAGATAATCTGCACTTTACGATTTTTAGACAAATGATTTGCGAACTTTTTTACATGTAAGAATGCCTGCATTTCGATGTTTTTTACCTTACAACTGTTAAAAGTGGCAAGTTGCATTTTGAAAAATAGGCCTCTTTTGCGAACTTTGCTTTCAAACTTCACATTGATGGGCATATGAAGATGAAAAAATGATAGAATACTTTTTGCAAAAGCCATTTTATGGCTATTAGCCCCACACTCCGTGGGGTAGTTATTTTGAGACGAACTTAAAGACTCGACGGTTGGAGCATATTCTATATTAGCCCCACACTCCGTGGGGTAGTTATTTTGAGACATTCTTGACTACATTTGTACATCTGATGATTTTGATTGAATTAGCCCCACACTCCGTGGGGTAGTTATTTTGAGACAATACTCTCGCATATAATCTTGGGCATTGATGTAAATTAGCCCCACACTCCGTGGGGTAGTTATTTTGAGACTACATGTAGACCTTTGTCCAAACGTAACCTTCTTATTAGCCCCACACTCCGTGGGGCTAATGAAAGATAGTAAAATGAATGATAATGTATGATTTAATAAGTTTTAATAAAGTTTGGTTGAGAAGAGAAGGTGTTAAGTAGTTTGTGGTATCTATATTAAGATGTGTGAGAAACGGGAAGTTATATACATAGGAAAAGTGTCACCTCTGTTTATAAAGGTGACACTTTAATAGTTGTAGTATCTATTTTACTTGCGAAAAAATGCTACCAAGTCCACCAGTCACACCTTCAAGGCTATGCTTAAGATCTGTTGGTATAAACACGACTTTGCTATTATCGGAGTTGCCAAGGTGTTCTATGCTATCAATATAGCGTTGTGCTAAAAGATAACTTGCAGCATCTCCTGTTTTCATCTGTGAAGTGATAGCTTCCATAGCTTGTTTATCGCCATTTGCAAGTGCCACTTTTGCTTCTGCTTCTTTTTTAGAGGCTTCTAGTTTCCCCTCTGCTTCAAGAATCAAAGACTGTTTATATCCCTTCGCTTTGGTAATAGAAGCTTGCTTTTCGCCCTCCGCTTTCATAAGAAGAGCTTTCTTCTCACGCTGAGCGGCTGCTTGTTTTTCCATAGCTTCTTGCAATGTATCACTAGGCCTAATGTCTTGTACTTCTACAGCAGTCAATGATAACCCCCATTGTTCAAGGTGATCACTAATCTTTTCAGCAACAGAAGATTTGATAATCTCTCGACCAGAAAGTGATGCATCTAGTTCCATATTGCCGATAACGGAACGAAGAGTTGTTGCTGCCATGTTGGCAACGGCCAGTTCAAAGTTATAGATAGAGTAAACCGCCTTAGCAGGGTCACTGATCTTGTAAAAAACAACTGCACTGATTATGACTACGGCATTATCTTTTGTGGTAACCTCTTGAGCTTTCATCTGCTGTATCAACTCTTTTGTGTTGAGTCTTGATTGTACTTTATCAAAAACGGGAATTAAAAAGTTAAGACTGGGTTTTAAAACGGTATGAAACTTCCCTAATCTCTCAATAACCCACTCTTCTCCTTGGGGAACAATACGCACCATTTGGTAAAGTAAATAACCGCCAGCAATATATATGTATGAATTTAAACTAAAAATACAAAGAAAATCTAATAAGAGGGAGTTTCATGTAT
>JAFLKZ010000080.1:0-1079 GCA_019162915.1 Campylobacteraceae bacterium | reverse complement strand
TAAACAAATTGCTAATCTTGGCATAATCGAAGAGTGCTTTTATGAAGATACTGGAATTAAAGTCAGAATCAAAGATCTTGGTTTAATTGAGTTTGAGCGAGATGACTTTTTTAAGAGTGTTAAATGTTAAAATTTTATAAATAAAAGTATTTTTGGCACAATTTTGCACGATTATAGGAGGACATTCAAATGGAGAAAAATAAAGTTATACAAATTATTATTGAAGCTTTTGAAGATACTCATGAGCAAACTATTTCTCAGTTAGTTACTAAGACTTCTATTCCAAGAAGAACGGCTCAACGCTATATTGAGGAGCTGATACAAAGTAACAAACTTAAAGCTTTTGGACAAGGTAGAAGCCGATATTACCAAAGAGTTTATCACAATGATGAAGTTTTAACGCGCTTAGCTGTTTTAAAAAATAACAATCATGTCGGTACATTGATCTTTGGTAATGGTAGTTACAGCTTTGTATATGAAAAAAGCTTTGAAAATACACTTGATGGCATTCAAAATGACAATAATGCTTCAAGTGACTTATATCCTCTCTTTGAAAATTTGATACCAGAGCATCATAGAAGAGATAAATTAGTCCAAGGTACACACGATCTTGGCTCAGTTTTAATTGAACTCAATAATGCACATGGTGACTTCAAATTTGTACCACTTCATGAACTTTTTAAAGCGCAATCAAGCGTTGAAAAAAGACCGCCTTGGATTGATGTAAAAAATAAGATCTTGGGAGAAAATGCGTATCCCAATTTAATTGATTCAACTATCAAAATTTCTGATGAAATTTTAGATGACATCTCAAGCAAGGAACATTCAAATTTAAGTGGCTATCAACACAAAGTTGATGTTGAAAATGGTGAGATTGTGGAGAGTCGAAAAAATGCAGGATATATTTTAAAGCCACTCGATCGCACTTTAATCAACTATTTTGAACGCGATGAGCTTAATCAAAAAAATTATTATCCATTTTTAGCTCTTAATGAGCATCTTTTTATGAGTTTTGCCAAAAATGAATTAAAGCTTGATGTTCCTATGAGTGGAATATTGCCTGCTAAACATGGTGATTT
>JAFLKZ010000149.1:400-20138 GCA_019162915.1 Campylobacteraceae bacterium | reverse complement strand
CGTCTATTTCTTCTAATGCTTCTAAGTTTTCACTTTGTCGCTCAAAGATAGAGCGCAATTCGTTCATGCATTCATCGAAAAAGCTGCTCTCTCTTTCTATGAGATTTAAAACTTCATTGACGCTAGATTCTAGGGCAAAAATAGGAGAGGCATTTTCCAAAGCAAGGGTGAGTTTTTCTTTTTTTGAGAGAGATTTTTTAAAGGACAACAACTCTTCATCTTCCCCAATTTTAGGAGAAACATCATCTATTTTAGCTATCTCAAACCGTGCAAAATCTTTGAGTTCTTCTAGCTTTTTTTCTTGTGCTACTATCTGTAAAAACTCATCTTTAAGCACTTTATAGGTCATGTATTCACGCTCAAACATTAAAACATCTTCACTGTGCGTTGGCTCTTTTGTGGCACAAACGCCATCTAAAAGATTTAAAAGCCGACTATTTTCAAATTCGGCATTGTCTTTCATGGAGAGATAATTTACAAAAGTACGAGAAACTTCTGCCATTCCTTTTTTAGAAACATTGCTGGTATTGATAAAATAGCGTGAACTTTTAGATTTGATAAATTTAAAGATATTTGGACTTTCTTCTTCAAAACCAAATTCATCTAATCCAAGCGTACTATCGATGCTACATTCTACCAAGTCAGCCATCGCCTCACCATATCCAAACAAAGCCAGTAAGGCTTGCATTAAAACTGATTTTCCAGCGCCACTGGGTCCTGTAAATACGTTTAATCCACTAGAAAACTCTATATCGCACTCTTGAAAAGAGAGTTGATTCTTTACATGTAATCGCTCAATCACAAATTTCCCCAATGTAATTTATTTTTCAACACATCAAAATAGTTTCTTTTCAGACTGTGAATAAGTTTGGCACCCTTTTCCGCCATCTTAACACTCACAAAATCTACATCGCTCATATTGTAAATGTCTTGACCATCTACAACGATGACCGTGTCATCACTGCTCTCAAAAGAGACCTCAAAATCAACAGGTAACACCAAAGGACGCTGCGTTAAAGAGTGGGGACAAATAGGTGTCAAAATGAGGGCTTCCGTCAGTGGATAAACCACAGGCCCCCCTGCTGAGAGATTATAGGCTGTTGAACCCGTTGGAGTTGAGACGATAAGTCCATCGCCATAATAGGAGTTAAAGAGTTCACCATCAACATAAGCCTTAATAGTTGTCATGTGAGAAATTTTGGAGCGTGAAAAAACGATGTCATTAAAAGCGACAATTTTTTCAACTTTATCCTTTACATGTAAAGAAATTTCCAACATCATTCGCGTATCAATGCGATAATTGCCAGCAAAAATTTCCTCTACAAAGGATTGAATTTCATCCGTTTGGATATCTGTCAAAAAGCCAAGTTTTCCAGCATGAATTCCCAAAACAGGTTTAGCATAAGCAAATCCTCTTCGACACACCGAAATGAGTGTTCCATCTCCTCCAAGTGAAATAAGAAAATCACTTTTTTCACACATGGTGTCAAAAGTAACGCCCTCACACGCAAAAAGTGCAGCACTTTTTTCTTCCACTAGCAATATAACGCCACGTCGCTCAAGTGCTTCTTTTATCTGTTCAAAATACATGCGCAAAGACCTATCATGAGGTTTACTCACCAGTCCAACATGCGTTATCGTTGTTAATTTTTCATTTTTATGGGTTGTTTTCATCGTGATAAATTCTATCGTTTATTTCATTAATCATGGATTATGCTATAATAAACATTATATTGATATGGAGAAAAAACATGAAAAATCTATTTTATTTACTCATTATTGCCTTATTAATGGGTGGATGTAGTTATAAAAACGAAGCGTTAAGTCTAGACTCATACAAAGCAGAATACAAAGGTCCTACTTCGAAGGATAGAAAATTAATCTATCTACGCTGGGTAAAAGATGTAAGAACTGATAAAAGAAATATTGGGTATTTTCTTCAAAATGGTGAAAAATTCACAACTTTTCACAGTGATGTTGACTTTGCAGACAAATACAAAGAAGGCATAGAATATGCACTCAATCTTGCTGGATTTAAAACCGATGTGAATGCAAACCCTGCTTCTCTTGTTATGGAAGTTTATATCAAAGATATTGAACTTATCTACAATGATAAAAACTTTGACACCAATCTCAAAGGCGAGATAGAAATTGAAGTTGTTGTCCGAAAAGATGAAGAAACTATTACACAAAACTTTAGACAAAAAGGAGCTAAATATGTTTTATCTTCTAATAATTCAAAAGATTTAGAACCATTTTTGTATACGCTATTTGCAGACAGTATCAACGATATTGTCTCAAGGTTAACAAGATTTTAGTTTTAGTCCCAAAAGGGTGGAAGTTCTTTTGGGACCATATAGTTTAATAAACAGTAAAAAGAGATAAATCACACAAGCACTATAAAACATACCTTGAAGATATAGCAAAACGCAACTCACTAATGCCTCAGCAAAAAAATTATTACCTAAAATTGTATCACGATCATAAAATATTTTTTAAAATAAACTAAAGACAAGCTACTTTTTGGTATTATCTTACCTTTAAAAACAACCTTTTATAATAGGAATGGTAAAAATTGAGAAGTCATTATTGTGCAGATTTGGATATAGAAAATATCGGTGAAATAGTAGAAGTATGTGGATGGGTTAATAGTCATAGAGACCATGGTGGCGTTATTTTTATAGATCTTCGTGACAAATCAGGACTCGTTCAACTCGTATGTGACCCTGAAGATAGCGTTACTGCGCACGATATGGCATCACATATTAGAGATGAATTTGTTTTAAAAATCAAAGGAACAGTTCGAGCTAGAGGAGAAGGACTAGAAAATCCACGTCTTAAAACTGGTAAAATCGAAATCGTTGTCGATGAACTTATCGTTGAAAACACGAGTGAAACCGTCCCTTTTGTGATTGGTGACAACAATGTTGGTGAAGAAGTAAGACTAAAGTATCGCTATCTTGACCTTCGTAATCCTAAATCATATGAAATTTTTAAACTCAGAAGTAAAGCTACGATTGCGGTGAGAAACTCATTGGATAAGCAAGGTTTTCTTGAAGTTGAAACGCCTATTCTTACTAAATCAACCCCTGAGGGAGCACGTGATTATCTCGTCCCAAGCCGTGTTCACAATGGTGAATTTTATGCCCTTCCCCAATCGCCTCAACTTTTCAAACAACTTTTAATGTGTGCGGGATTTGATAGATATTTTCAAGTCGCTAAATGTTTTCGTGATGAAGACTTGAGGGCTGATCGTCAACCAGAATTTACACAAATTGACATAGAGATGAGTTTTTGTAACCAAGAAGATGTTATGAAAGTGACAGAAAATCTTCTTAAAGCCTGTGGACATGAAATATGCACGCCATTTAATCGTATTCGTTTTAAAGATGCGATGGAAAAATATGGCTCCGATAAACCAGACCTTCGTTATGACCTAAGTATGATTGATGTCATCGACGTCTTTGCAAACTGCAAAAATGAAATTTTTAGCAACATTGCCAAAGATACAAAGAAAAATCGTATCAAAGCACTCAAAGTACCAAATGGTGACAATATCTTCTCAAAACGACAAATGCAAGGTTTTGAAGACTATGTTAGAAAATTTGGAGCATCAGGACTTGGCTACTTTCAGATGAAAGAAGAAGGGCTCAAAGGTCCATTGGCTAAGTTTTTTGAAGAAGAAGATTTACAAAGAATTATCACTGCTGCAGATTTACATGTAGGCGATGCCATTTTCTTTGGCGCTGGGGATAAAAAACTTGTGCTTGACTACATGGGAAGATTTAGAATTTACCTTGCGGAGATGATGGATATTATCCCAAAAGATGTTTTTGAATTTGTATGGGTTGTCGACTTTGAAATGTTTGAAGTTGAAAATGGAAGAGTCAAAGCACTTCACCATCCATTTACAATGCCAAAAGACATCGACAACACCCCAATAGACGAAATGGAATCTATCGCTTATGACGTCGTGCTAAACGGTACTGAACTAGGTGGCGGAAGTATTAGAATTCACAAAAAAGATATTCAACAAAAAGTTTTCAATCTACTGGGAATTAGTGATGAAGAAGCTCATGAAAAATTCGAATTTTTACTAGACGCCCTTAAATTTGGCGCACCTCCTCATGGTGGTTTAGCTATCGGTCTCGATAGATTAATGATGCTTATTACGAAAAGTGAGAGTATTAGAGATGTTATCGCTTTCCCGAAAACACAAAAAGCACAGTGTATCTTAACAAGGGCACCTAGTCCTGTTGAAAATGAGCAATTGCGAGACCTTGGTATTAGACTTAGAGAAAAAACAAAATAAAGAGGAGTTGTTGGTGAAAAAATTATTTTTAATTATCGGTGCCCCAGGAAGTGGTAAAACAACCGATGCGAGTTTAATTGCAGAGAAAAACAGTGAGGTTATTGCACACTATTCAACGGGTGAACTTCTTCGTGATGAAGTAGCAAGTGGGAGTGAACTAGGTAAAACCATAGACTCATTTGTCAGTGCTGGTAACCTTGTACCTCTTCAAATTGTTATCAATACCATTGTCAGCGCTATCAAGAATAGCCCTAAAAATATCATCTTGATAGATGGCTTTCCTCGTTCCGATGAGCAAATGATAGCGTTAGATGAGCTTTTACAAAAAGAGACTTCTGTCAAACTTGTCAATGTTATCGAAGTAGAAGTCAGTGAACAAGTCGCTTGTGATAGAGTACTAGGTCGTGCGCGAGGTGCAGATGATAACGTGACTGTATTTAACAATCGTATGAAAGTCTACACGGAACCTCTTTTAGGCATTCAAACATTTTATAGTGCTAAAAATCTTCTTCATAAAATCAATGGTGAGCGAAGTATTGAAGCCATTGTTAATGAAATGGAAGCTTTTATTAAAAGTAAAATCTAACCATCATGCGACATTTCTACTCAGTCATCATTGGAACTGAAATTCTTAACGGTAGACGAGTAGATAAACATTTTGATTTTATAAACCGTGAACTCAATCAAAGAGGATTGTTACATGTAGCCAATCTAGTGGTATGTGACAACCCTCTTTTAATTCAAAACTGCTTTAATACAATCCTTGCAGACCCTCAAAGTGTTATGTTTTGCTTTGGAGGTATCGGAGCCACGCCTGATGACCTTACCCGACAAATTGCTAGCGATGTTTTTACGGGTCAACCTTTGTGCTTACATGTAGAAGCTCAAAAAATAATTGAACAACAATTTGGCGATGAAGCTTATCCTCATCGCATCAATATGGCAAAACTTCCACCAACTGCCAAATTGCTTAAAAATGTCATCAATAATGTTCCTGGATTTCAACTACGTGATCGCTTTTTCTTTACACCAGGATTTCCATCCATGTCTTGGCCGATGGTTAAAGAGGCATTGGATACTTTTTTTCCCAATGAAAGCAAACCTTTTATCGCAAACTTTAAGATAGAGTCCAATGAAAGTGGTTTAATCGATATTATGGAAGCGTTGCCAAAGGATCTTGGTTTTTCCTCTTTACCTAGATTTGAAGGCGATAAACGCGTTGTAGAGATATATCTCTCTCATTTAGATAAAAATACTTTAGAAAAATGGACGCTATTTTTTAAAAATAGTGCCCTCTTAAAAAATAAGAAAATTACGGATTGTTTGTAAAATACTTATCAATTCCATCACTTATCCCATCCACTAAAAGCTTCTGATACTGTATATTAAACAACTTTCCAGACTCGTCTGGATTAGTAATGTAGCCTATTTCTAATAAAATTGAGGGCATTGTTGCTCCCACCAAAACCCAAAATGGGGCTTCTCGAACACCTCCATCATCTACTTCATATTTTTTCTTGATATTCTTTAACATACTTGACTGAATATCTATGGCTGCTTTATTAGAAAGTACTATTTTCTCACGGTTAAAAACATTTAAAAATGTTTCTTTAGAATATAAATCCATCTCTTCCATATTTGATTTATTTTCAAGTGCCGCAACATTTTTTGATCTCTCAGATTTTCCAGGGGAGAGAAAGAAAGTCTCTATACCTTTCATCGATAACTGCTTTGACTCGTTAGGTGCTGCATTAGCATGAACAGAGATAAACAAATCTGCATTTTTATCATTTGCTATTTTTGTTCTATCCCGAAGTTGCACAAAAAAGTCTTTATCACGAGTATAGAAGATTTTATACCCTTTTTCTTTGAGATTTTTTCCCAGTTGTAAAGCAATATCTAATACAAGATGTTTTTCTTTTTTTTGTTTATATCCAGTAGCTCCAGCATCTTCTCCACCATGCCCTGCATCAATCACAATAATTTTGTCTCTTTTTAATGACTTCTTAGTATTGGAAAAAGATGGTTGAGAAATTACTTCTGTTTGTTTTAGTTTAGAAGGAGTAATTGGAACTCTATTTTCATAGGTTTTTAGTGGGACAGGTGGCGTTTCAACTGCTCGCTTTATAGGTACAAATTTTTCTTCTGTTGGAATTTTTTTGACACCTTTTTTCATAAGAACAAGTTCTGACTCATACTTGGAAGCATCAATCTTGAGTATCTTCGCACTTTTAATAAGTCGCTCCAAAGTTTCCTTTTTGAGTTCATCGTCGCTAGAAATAATAGCGTGAATATAAACACTTTTTAAGCCATGAAAGACCTTGAGCATCTCATCACTACTAGCGTATGACATTTGAGCATCATATTTTTCAAGCTCTTTCGTATAATTTGTAACAGCAAAAAGTACTGTACATGTAAGCAATAAAAAGATAAACGCTCTAACTGTCTTCTCCATTAATCAGTTTAGCCATCAATTCTTTGACACTGATAATTTCATTTAATTTATAACCATTGGCTCCTGTAAAAAAGAGTCCTGTTTCAACTTTACCAAAATAAGCATCCGATAAACGATCCGCAATACAATACCCAACCGCTTTAGCTTCTTGTCCACGATGACAAGGACTAACACAGTTACTAATACATCGTATCGGAGGTCCTTCTCTTTTTTCTACCATCTGTATAAGATTAGTTCTAACCCCTCGTGCAGGATATCCCACAGGAGATTTTAGAAGCTGTATCGTCTCTTGGGTAGAGCCTAAAATGACTTCCTTAAAACTAGGATCTGCATCACACTCATGCGTTCCAATAAATCTTGTCCCCATTTGTACGCCATCCGCTCCAAGTGCCATCATCTTTTTGATATCTTCATGATCCCACACACCACCAGCAGCGATGAGTGGAAAGTCACCCCAAAGTTTCATCTCTTCTTTAATCGGGCCAATGAGATTTTCAAGTTGATACTCATCCATGCCACACTGCTCATAGGTAAAACCTTGATGACCGCCACTTAAAGGTCCCTCAACGACGATAGCATCAGGAAGTCTGTTATAGCGTTGTGTCCATCTTTTGCAGATAATTTTAAGAGCCTTAGCAGAAGAAACAATAGGCACAAGTGCTATGTCTGGATAATCACCTGTAAATTCAGGCATATTAGTAGGAAGTCCAGCTCCTGTGATAATAATGTCAACACCTGCTTCACATGTATCTTTAATTACTCTTTCATAATCGTTAATGGCATAGAGTATATTAGCAGCTATTGGTTTATTGCCACAAATTTTTCTACTATTTTTAACTATTGCTTGCAAACCCTCTTTTGAGTAAAAATTTTCTGCTTCAAAAGGACGCGCACTGATATCTTTTTTACTATATTTAGAATTGTCATAATACCCAGTTCCAACCGTACTAATGACACCTAATCCTCCTTCTAAACTTACAGTTCCAGCAAGTCTATCCCAACTAATACCAAGACCCATACCACCTTGAACGATGGGATAATCAATTAAATGTTTGCCGATTTTAAGAGGTTTAAATGACATTAGTTCACCTTTAGCCTAGCAAATTTTCTTTTACCTACTTGTAGTATATATTCACCACTTTCTAATTGTAATTGCTCATCTTCGACTTTTTCTTGATTTATTTTGACTGCACCTTGTGCAATATCTCGTCTTGCTTGTGAAGTAGATGTTTCCATCCCACAATCAACTAACGCTTTAGCTATCCAAATGGGAGCACTACATGTAAACTCGTCCATTTCAGAGGGAATTTCATTACCTCCATGAACACGATTAAACTCTACAAGTGCTTCTATTGAAGCTTCAACGGTATGATATCGCGCTACAATTTCACTTGCAATCATCTCTTTAGCACGTTTAGGGTGAAGAACTCCGCTTTGTACATCTAGTTTTAATTGTGCTATCTCTTCTAAGCTTTTAGTGCTGAGTAACTCATAGTATCGCCACATCAACTCATCACTAATACTTAAAACTTTGCCAAACATATCAGAGGGAGTATCCGTAACACCAATATAATTACCTAAAGATTTACTCATCTTATTGACGCCATCAAGTCCTTCCAGTAAAGGCATCATGATAACCGCTTGCTCTTTGCCTACATTGTAAGCGCGTTGTAAATGTCTTCCCATCAAAAGGTTAAACTTCTGATCCGTTCCACCCATTTCGATGTCACATTTCATGGCAACACTATCATAACCTTGCAGTAATGGGTATAAAAACTCACTAATAGAAATAGGCAGTTGAGATTTATAACGCTTTTCAAAGTCTTCTCGCTCTAACATTCTAGCGACATTAAAAGTGGTAGTGAGTTCTACCAAACCACTAGCACCTAGCTCTTCAATCCACTGAGAGTTAAACATAACAACTGTTTTTTCAGGATCTAAAATCTTAAAAACTTGCTCTTTATAACTTTGAGCATTGGCTAAAACAACTTCTCGTGTTAATTTTTTTCGTGTTTCATTTTTTCCAGTAGGATCTCCTATCATGCCTGTAAAATCACCAATAAGAAACTGAACTATTGCTCCATATTTTTGAAGCATCGCCATTTTTTGAAGTAAAACGGTATGTCCTAAATGTAAGTCTGGGGCAGTTGGGTCAAATCCTGCTTTTACTAAAAAAGTTTCACCTTTTTCAAAATAATTTTTAAGTAGTGTGATAATTCTTTCTTCATCAATTATCTCACTCACACCCCGTTTAATTTCTTTTAGTGCATTTTGAATCATCAAAGTTCCTTAGTTATTAATCTAATATTTGGCAGAGAATTACTACTTATAAGCATCCGTTACAGAAACAAATTGAATAATTCTGTATTTGCTTTTTAAATTATCTCTTACTGAATTAACATTTTTATCTGGCAATTCAAGAATCATCTCAAAATAGTCAGCATGCCCTTCATCTTCCGCTTTTCCAAGCTCTATAGTGACGAGATTAATCTCCATTTTAGCCAAATAAAGCAGAAAAGACGCTAAAGAACCTTTTTTATTTTCCAAACTAACAATGAGTTTATATCTATCAGGTGCCTCTTTTGTCCATTTAACAAAAACCATATTTTCATTCTCATCCATAAGCGTTGCGGCTCGTTCACAAAGCTTGTGATGAACAAAAACATCATTACCTTTCTTAAAACCTACAATATCATCTCCCCGTTTAGGATGACAACAATAGTCAAAATAAACGTTTGATATATGATGGTTAGCATAAATAACAATATTTTCGAATTTTTGCTTTTTAATAGCGTATCTATCTTTTTTTAACAAGGGGAAAAGAAGCATATCGTGAGAAGCGTGCTCTTTAAGCATATTGGCAACATCTTGCAAGTAGATAGAATCAATGGTAGCTCTAAAAATTTTCTTCGTTATATTTTCTTTTTCTAGCCATATTAGGATTTTATTCTCCGAAGTCCCAAAAACATATGAGAGTATTTTTATTGCTGCTTTGTGATTAATATCTTTGATTTTCTGACGGCAATTTGATTGTATAGTACTCTTTGCTTTTCCAGTTTTAACACTATTCACCCAACTACATCTATATTTTGGCTCTTTAGAAGTTATAACTTTTACAATATCCCCATTTTTAAGTTCCGCTAATAAAGGAACCTTTTGTTTATTAACAAAAGCTTCATCGGCATATGTTCCAACTTCTGTGTGCACTTCATACGCAAAATCAAGAACCGTAGCACCACGAGGCAATGTAAAGATATCTCCTTTAGGCGAAAAAACAGCGATATCTTCACTGTAAAGATTATCTTTGGCAATGGCGTAAAAATCTTCAATATTTTCTATTTCTTCATTTTGCTCATTTAAGTCATTAAGCCAATCTAGCTTAGGATTTAAACCACCAGATTTATACTTCCAGTGAGCAGCAACCCCGTATTCTGCTGTTTTATTCATATCATATGTTCTAATTTGTGACTCTATAATAGATTTTTCATCAAAAACGGTGGTATGGATTGTTTGGTATCCATTTTCTTTAGGAATTGCAACATAATCTTTAAATCTTGAAATAAGAGGATTAAAATGCTGATGGACAATACCAAGGGCACGATAACAATCAATCGGTGTTCTAACGATAATTCTAATAGCAAGAAGGTCTAGTATTTCTTCGATAGAAACACCTTTTCTTTGCATTTTTAAGTAAATAGAGTAGTAATGTTTAATTCTTTTTTGTATCGTAAAATCACTCTCAATAAAACCCTCTTTAAGCATATGATTTTTAATTTTTGAGATAAAGTGATTGAGTCGCAATTGAAGTTGCTGTCCATGTTCTTTAATATAGGTATCTATTTTATTATATTCATTAGGCATAACATAAAAGAAACTCAAATCTTCCAAAATATTTTTAATAGAAGAGATACCAAGTCGATGGGCGATAGGAGCATAAACAACTAATGTTTCTTCACTAATACGACGTTGCTTAAGAGGATCTAATGCTTCGAGTGTTAACATATTATGCAGTCTATCACACAATTTGACAACAAGTACGCGCACATCACGAATAGAAGCTATTAACATTTTTCTAAAAGTCAAAGCAGATGCTACTAATTTATCATTCGAAGAAGAAGGGGCTAACTCAACATCTCTAATTTCCATAATTTTAGTCAGACCATCGACTAAGTGCCCAACTTCTTCTCCAAACATTGCTTTTACTTCTTCTGTAGAACAGCTAGTGTCTTCGACAACATCATGCAGTAAGCCAGCAATGATCATCGATTCGTCACCACCTAAATACGCTACAAAAACGCAAACTAGTATAGGGTGGACAACATAGTCTTCTCCACTCTTTCGGTATTGCCCTTGATGTTTTTCAATCGTAAAGGCAATAGCTTTTTCTATATTAGGAGTTCTTTTGATGTATTTGTATAAGAGCTCAACTGCTTTTTCAGCTTGTTGGCACTCTTTTACAACTTCTACTAACTCTTCCAAAATACAAGACTACTGTAAATCGATGATTGAAGTCAATTTAACTTTGCCCTCTGCAATTTCCATCAACGCAATATCAGTATATTTTTCTTTGTTCTTGTCCGCTTTAACTAATGCTTCTGCACCATTTGCTAATTGTTCTACACGTTTTGAAACCATTAATACTAATTTATATCTATCGTGTCCGACCAACGCTAAAGCTTTCGCAGTTATTTCTTCTGTTCTCATATGATTATTTCCTTATATACATTTTATTTAGTGACTTTTTTTAAAGTCTATTTTTTAACAATTGAACATCCTGATAAATCACCCTCGATAATTTTCAATAAATTACCTTTTTCGAACATATTGCAGATAACAATTGGAAGGTTATTATCTTTTGCTAAAGCAATAGAAGTATCATCCATTACTTTAATATTATCATCCATCGCCCTATCATAGGTTAATTCTGCTATCTTTTGCGCATCTAAGAATTTTTTAGGATCTCTATCGTAAACTCCATCTACTTTAGTTGCCTTGATAATCATACATGCACCTATTTCAATAGCTCTAAGCGTAGCTGCGGTGTCTGTTGTAAAAAATGGATTACCTGTTCCTGCAGCAAAAATAACAATTCTACCTTTTTCAAGATGTCGTTGCGCCCTTCTTACAATAAAAGTTTCACAAATGGCCTCCATTTTGATGGCACTTTGCACTCTCACTTCAATACCAACATGTTCTAATGCCTCTTGCATGGCAATACTATTGATAACCGTTGCTAACATACCCATATAATCGCCACTGGTTCGCTTAATAATACCATCTTTTGCAGCACTTACCCCTCGGATGATATTTCCACCACCGATGACAATGCCAACTTCTATACCATTAATGACAAGGGATTTAATCTCTTCTGCAATAAATTTTAAAATAGATGTTTCTATCCCAAAACCATTACCGCCGGAGAGTGCCTCACCAGAGAATTTAACTAATACTCTTTTCTTTTCCATTCTTTTACAAACCTTTAAACACAGAAAATTTCCCGATTTTACTATAAAAGACCTAAAAAGTTACTTTGCCCCGATTAGTTCAAGCGGGTCGATGTGAAAATTCTTTTGGGTTACTTCAAAGGTCAAGTCATTATCAACACGGCCAATGACATATCCTTTTTTAATTTTTTGCCCTACTTGTATCGTAGGTGCTATTTTAGAGAGATGGGCATAAATAGTATGTATTTCATCACTATTTTCAATAATCACTACCTTTTCAAGTGAAGCTGTATCTTTAGCAAAAATAACTTTACCATTTAAGACACTTTTGACTGTTGCATCAGGCGTAGAAGAAGCCAAAACAACAGATTCATTAAAGATTTTTATCTTATAAATAGGATCTACATAATCCCCAAATTTACGCTTGACACTAAAACCATCTAGTGGTGCAATTGTTTTTTCACCTACATATTTTTTTACATTGCTATTTTGATAAGAAGAGCCTATTTGTCTTATGCCTGAATCACCTGGACTCTCTTTTGATTTCTCTTTTTTAGCGTTTCTCTCAGCTAAAAGCTTGTTGTCTTCTTGAATTTTAATAATTTTTAGTTTTTCTAGAGTAGCACGTATTTCTTCTCTTTCATTTTGAATATCATCTAATTGTTTTTTATAACCCTCTTTTTTTGCACTCAAACTAGCTATAGAACTTTCTCGCTTTTTTTCCAATGCCATAAATTCATCTTTTTTATTTTTAGCATTTTGTATCTCTGTTCTAATACTTTTGATCTCTTGGCTTTGAGAATAAATTTGTTCATTCACTTGTTTATAATCATTTGCTAATTTACCAAATTCTTTACGAATGATAATATCCATCTTTTGTAAAACTTCATCTACTAAAATGCCATCTTCATTGTCTAAATAACCACTATCAGAGATAAGATAAAAAGAAAAATCTTCAGCAATAATCTTGATAATTTTATCTTCTAAGTCTTTTTTTTGCGTAGAGAGAATTTGTGTATCTTTGGTGAGTTTTTCTAAATATTCATACTTTTTTTGAACGGTATCTTGCGAAGCAATAATATTTTTGCCCAAATCTTCTACTTTAACTTTAATAATTTCTATATTTTTCTCTTCATGAACGATTTCACTCGCAATATCTTGAAGCTTTCCATGAAGTTTCTTTTCTGTATTTATCTTTTCTTCTAGATTTTTTGATTTTTCATCTATTTTTTCACTGGTATTTACACCATATACATTCAAGCATTGAAAAAATATCAAAACACCTAAAAGCCATTTTTTCATACACGACCTATCTTTCGAGATACAATGGTAACAACAACGATAGCAAATATTAAAGAAATCCCTAAAATCAACCCACCTTCATACAAAATATCAAAAGTAGGAAGAACAATATCTAATCCTGCTGCAAAATTTTCAACCACACTTAGTCTTGGGACAATAATATAAAATCCACACACCAAAAAAGCACTAATAAGTGAGTCAACGATAGTCATACGGTAAAGTATGCCACTTTTCATGAAAAAAGAAGCCCCAAAAAGCGTCATAATCGACATACGGCGATTGTGCTCATAAATCCAAATTCGCACTTGCTTAAATATCAACAAAACACCAATAGAGGTGACAAAAAACATAAAAATATAAGCCATAGTCTGTAAAATTAGAAACATTTTAAAGATTTTCTCATGTGTTTTGGCAAAAGTTTCAATTCTTGTAATCGTACTAATACTTTGAAGTTTTTGCTTAATAGCCTCAATACTTTTTTTATTTGGCATGGCACTTAATTTAATAGAATAAAATTTAGGAAGAGCCACTTGAAGCAATGCTAAATTCTTTGATGACATATCATTTTTAAGACGATCCAGAATTTTTTTACTGCTAATTTCGCTGATTGATTCGACTTCACTGACATGTTTTTTTAACTCATCTTCTTTGATTTCAGCAGAAGAGACAACGATAATGGAGTAGTCATTAGTAATTTTATCAGCATAATCATCAACGATTTTATTCACAAGATTGGCAAATTGAAAACAAAAAAGGAGAACAAAAACAGAGATAATAACTGAAAAATGGCTACTAATTGACTTCATGTAATACCCCACCCTCTAAAAAGTAGTGTTTATAATCAATGCCAAGTGCAGAGGGAATATTATGCGTTACGACTACAATGGTGGTACCTAAATGTTCTTTAGCGCCTTTGAGAAGATTCCATATTACTTCACTTGAGTAACTATCTAAATTTCCAGTAGGCTCATCCGCTAAAATCATCACCGGATTGTGCGCTAAAGCTCTTGCCATTGCCACACGTTGTTGTTCACCACCACTAAGTTCAAAAGGATATTTATTAATCTTGTGCAGTAGTTTGACGTGTTTGAGGAGTTTGTGTGCTTGTTTGGTGCACACACTTTTAGAAAATCCACCAATGATGAGAGGTAACATGACATTTTGTTCTACCGTCCATTCATCAATGAGTTTATAGTCTTGAAAAACAACGCCTAAGTATCTTCGTAAAAGATTTAATTTAGAACTCGTTATATTTTTCAGCTCAACACCACAAACACTTAAATCACCTCTAGTGGGGATTAGTTCTCCATACAAAGATTTGATAATAGTAGATTTTCCGCTACCACTTTTCCCTGTAATAAAAACAAATTCATGGGCTTTTACGAGCATACTGGCATCGGTGATAATAGGCTCATCTCTGCCGTAGCTAATATTCAGCCCACTGGCCTTAATTACATGTTCCATAAATCCACTTCTTTATTATTTTGTCGGCATCAACATTGTTTTTCGTTGCTAAAACGTTATCCGGAAAATAAGAAACATTGCCCTCATTAATCCAAATATAACTCTTTTCATTGCGCTCATTAGCCCCAAATGAAACCCTAATAAGCCCACTGGTTGCACTGACTACGAAAAGCTCTTCAAGATGTACAAAAAAACCATCTCCTCTAAAAATCTCTTCTGTAAAACGCTCACACACTTCTTTAAAATCAACACTTTGAGAAAATTTTAATTTCCCAACTTTCGAGATAGGAGGAGAAGAAATTTCATTGGTCAGCGTCACATCATAGATATCTTTCTCCATTCTACGCCATCTGTCTTCGTACTTGCTGATGATATCAAGGTCTTTATTTTTCTTTACATGTACACTCGCCTTGGCTAAGCACATCATCTGAGCAAAAGAAAATTCAAAATAATTTTGGCTATCAGTTCGAAGTTCTAATTGTCCACCAAGATTTAAAACCCGTAGTGATTCTTCAATAAAAGATTGAGAGAAAACTCTTCTATGAGGTTTTTTATCCCATGGAACAGGGAAATGAACAAAGATTTTACCTACACTATTCGATGCAACAAATTCTAAAAAGAGCCTTGCATCATAATCTACTACAAGGATATTGGTAATCCCTTGTAATTCACATTGCCTTAAAACTTGTTCAATAGAAGGTTTATGAATTTCTAGCCCTATAAACTGAATATTTGGATTTTTTTTAGCCTGATGCAAAAGATGTCGACCACTTCCAAATCCTATCTCAATCCAAATTTCATCTTGCGTTTCAAAGTCATTGGCAAAAAACTCCACACCTTTGAGATAAGGAGAAGTTCTTACATGTAAAGGATTTTTAGGCTCTATGTTTGAACATATTTCAACGGCATTACTGGCATTTCTAAAGTTAATCAAAGCTTTTTGCAAAAAAGAAACACGTGCAGGACGCGTTATTTTATCGCCTTTTACAAGATAACGACCATTCTCTTTTTGGCTTATCTTAAGAACAAACCGCTCTTCTTGTAGCGTTGTCATAATAAGTTTGTTTCCTCTACTGGAAGAGGATTCAAACTCAAAAACAGCTTCACCCTGGGTGAGCGGATAGTCTAATTTGTCAAGTGCTGATGTCTGAAAATTTGGCATATACTCTTTTAATCCCTTGGTATCGTGATAATAACGCTATCAGAAGGCTTAGAAGCAATACCGAATTTATCAATAGCGATTATGTTATATTTATACTCAACGCCAACGACTGTGTCTTGGTCGTGATAGTTTGTATCAAAAATACCTGTAAAATTTTGTTTTTTTGTACTGCCACCACTTTGATATTCTCTCGTGACATTATATTTTATAGAATTTTCATGTCCACTCCACGTGATAAAAATTGATCTTCCATCATGTTTGACGGATTGAACCACAGGAGGGGTTAATGAGGCAAGTGTGCTTCCTACGATAGGATTATCTTGCTGTTTTGACTCTAAGCCATCAACATCAACCGCTACGATTTTATAATAATACGTTTTACCATTATCATTTATTAAGTCTTCAAACTCAGTGCTTTTTGTTTTTCCATGAAAGGCATAAAACATAGTAGAGTTAGCAGAACGGTAAATCTTATAATGTGAAAAATCACTCTCACTCGCTGGATTCCAATTAAGCACTATTTTCTTTGGTAAATTAGTTGTCACTTGAATACCCGTAATTGGCTTAGGAAGTGGTTTAGTATGCGCTTCTACAATCTCGCTTGGCTTTGAGAGAATACCATCAAAAGTTTTGACTTTAACTCTGTATCGATACACATAGTTATCTTTAAGTCCTGCGTCGATGTACTCGGCGTTAAGTCTACCATCTATCTTGCCTACTTCTTCCCATTTAGTTGATTTAAACTCATTACGCTCAATGATGTACGATTCAACGCGCTCCATTGCATGCGGACGCCATACGAGTTTTACACGATTAGGAAGTCCCGTGATAGCTTTGACAAAAGTAACCGATTCCATCGCACCAATCGTACTTGCTGTGACAAGAGGACTTGGCTCGGATTCTCTTTTTTCTTCAGAAAAAGTTGAAAAACGATAATTATACTGCGTATCTGGTGTTAATTTTGTATCGACATAATGCGATGTATACTTGTCTTTAATTGTAGCAATTTTTTTCATCTTGCCATTATCTTGTCTGTAAATATAATATCCAGATACCCTATCGCCATAGCTTGGAACCCATTCAAAACCTATTTCTGTGATATCTGAAAGCGTTTTTACAGACTCAATGCGTGGTAATGAAGAGTCAACGACAGGCTCTTTAGGGGTTTCAAGAATTTTTTCGCACCCACTGAGCATGAGTATCAAAGCAACCGATGATACTATCAAACTTGATTTTTTCATGTAGCTGTTCCTTATTGAAGTTTTTATTCAAATACGTATTAAAATCATCCATCAAAGGCGCATTCACTTGCATAAACTTACCTGTTCTTGGATGCATAAGATATAAAACGTAGGCATGTAACATCACTCTTGGAATTGTATCATTTTGGCTCTTAAAGCCGTATAAACTGTCTCCTAAGATATGTCTTGAGAGTGCGCTTAAATGCACTCTTATCTGATGCGTTCTACCCGTAAAAAGTTTTACGCACACCAGCTCTTTCTTTTCATCACGAGAGGGTAAAAGCTTACAAAATGCGCTTTTGGCAACTCTACCGTCTTTTATCACTCCCATTTTTAATCTATTGTTGGGATTTCGACCTATCGGTAAATCTATAACGATATCTTCTCTCAACGGCACGTCTATAAGTGCGAGATAATATCTTCCCATGCTTTTATCTTCTAACTGCTTGGATAAGGCAAGATGTGCTTCGTTATTTTTAGCAATAACGAGTGCCCCACTCGTCTCTTTATCGATGCGATGCACGATACCATGACGCTCTTCCCCACTAATGGTAGATAAAGAGATTCCTCTTTTTTTAAGCCAATCTACTAACGTTGCTTCTTTAACACTTGGCGCTGCGTGAACCGTTAAAAATGGTGGTTTATTGACGACTAAAATATCTTCATCTTCATACAAAATATCTATATCAAAGTCCACTTCATAAACGCTTTCTTCTTCAATGGCAACCACAAAATCATAAACAATTACTTCTCCACCATGAAGTTTAAAACTAGACTTATTAATCTCTTTTCCATCAACCGTAACCCCAACATTTTTAATCAATTTTTCGACCTGATTACGAGGAAGCTCAAGCGCTTCGCTCATAGCAGAATCTAGCCTTTTAGGCTCTTTACATGTAAACTCCATCCCGTCTTTTTTCCTCTGTTTTTTTGATATACTTCTAAATAAAATTTTTATAAAGGTTCGTTTTGTTTCAAATCGATAGACGCATATTAACACATTTTGATTTCTTAATTCCTATATTGATTATTCCTATTATTGCTATATCTTATTATCTTGTGTCGGAAGCGAGTACGATGCTGGGTAATAAACAAATTGTTTATTACCTCGTTGGCTTTTGTGTTTTCATCTTATTTTTCATCATCCCTATCAAAAAAATAGAGTGGGTAATCCCTTTTTTTTATTGGATAACTATCGTTTTACTTGTCAGTGTAGATTTTTTTGGAATTGCAAGACTGGGAGCTCGAAGATGGTTAGAGATACCTTTTGTACACTTTACGATACAACCCTCTGAGATTTTCAAACCTGCTTTCATTCTTATGCTTGCCTATCTTATCAAACAAAATCCTCCTGGCGAAAAAGGGTATGGCTGGAAAGATTTTTTCAAACTAAGCTTTTATATTCTGCTACCTTTCGTCCTTATCGCAAAAGAGCCCGACCTTGGAACAGCTATGATTTTGCTTCTTTTGGGCTATGGAACACTCTTTGTCATCGGTGTCAATAAAAAAATATGGATTACACTCATTATCGCCGTAGGCATTAGTGGTCCTTTTATGTATAACGCTTTACATGATTATCAAAAGCAGAGGATTACAGACTTCATGGGAGAAAAACCTAGCTACCATGTCAAGCAGTCTATTATTGCGATAGGTTCTGGTGGACTTAGCGGTAAAGATAAGAGTGAAGCCACACAAACACACTACAAATTTTTGCCTATTGCTACGAGTGATTTTATCTTTGCATACACCGTAGAACGATTTGGTTTTTGGGGAGCTTGTGGATTAATTAGTCTTTATGCACTTCTTATTATTCATCTTATGACGCTTAATTTTAAACTTCAAGGAGACCCTTTTACGCAGGTTATTACGAGTGGTATCTCATTGCTCATCTTTTTTTATATGAGCATCAATATAGCTATGACCATAGGTTTAGCCCCAGTTGTAGGCGTTCCTTTGCCATTTTTTAGCTATGGTGGAAGTAGTTTTATCACTTTTTTTGCGCTCTTTGGCATCTTAGAAAATCTTCTTGCCTTTAGATTTGATGATACTTATAAGTTTATAAAGTATAATCTTTAAATCATTTTTATATTGTTTTAACTTTTAAGAGTGTAGAATTTCACTCTTAAAAATATGGGTCCTTAGCTCAGTTGGTTAGAGCACCCCGCTCATAACGGGGTGGTCGAGTGTTCGAGTCACTCAGGACCCACCACTACTTGTTAACCTTTAACGTGTGTCAAATTTGAATTTAATACAAAAGGTAAATTGATGAAAAAAATCTTTGTTTCTCTCACGCTTCTTTTACATGTAACGTTATTTGCTGGTTTTTTAGATGACCTTATCGGTAAAGATAAATCTTTT
>JAFLKZ010000149.1:0-348 GCA_019162915.1 Campylobacteraceae bacterium | reverse complement strand
GCTCATGGATTCAAATGTACTGAGTTTTCATGTATCACAAAAGATCAAAAATACTTCAATATTAAACCGCTTGATGATGCCATAGAATATGTTGAAACGTACAGCAATGAAAAAGATGAAGTTTATAAAGTTGCTTTCTATCTCTACCAAAATGACAAACTTAAAAACAAAGAAATGGATGAAGGATTTTATAAAGCACTTATAAAATACAATGATAAATCAAAACTAGCTTATGACCTTAGTAAAGTAAGTGATAAGTACGGCAACGAAGCTCTCATTACTATGGTAGATGCTAAAAGAGCAGCGGCTTATGTTAATTTTATAAGAGATGCTTATGTTGATAGTATG
>JAFLKZ010000116.1 GCA_019162915.1 Campylobacteraceae bacterium | reverse complement strand
TGTGCAACATGTGATGGATTTTTCTATAAAAATAAAGAAGTTGTAGCTCTTGGTGGTGGAGATACTGCCCTTGAAGAAGCACTTTATCTTTCTCATATTTGTTCAAAAGTTTATTTAGTACATAGACGTGATACCTTCAGAGCAAGCCCAAGCACAGTTGAAAAAGTTAAAAATAATCCCAAAATAGAATTAGTACTGAATGTGACGATTAAAAAAGCATATGGCGATAAAATGGGACTTAATGGCCTTATTGTTGTCGATAAAGATGGTAATGAGCGAGATCTCCAAGTACCTGGCGTATTTGTATTTGTGGGAATGAATGTCAATAATTCTATTTTAAGACAAGAAGATGGAAGTTTTTTGTGCGATATGGATGAAAATGGCAATGTCGTAGTAGACCTCAATATGAAAACTTCTGTTTCAGGTTTATTTGCAGCAGGAGACATTAGAATTAAAGCTTCAAAACAAGTTGTCTGTGCAGCAGGCGATGGTGCAACAGCAGGTATTCAAGCATTAGAATATGTGAATCATTAAGCAAAGGGAAGAGAATGATAAATGTAGGTATTCACGGCTCAACAGGCAGAGTAGGAAGACTTTTAATCGATAGTTTGCATAAAGATACAGTAGCTAGACCTCATGTACTTCATGCGATAGAAGATTTTGGTTTCACGACTCCTAAAGAGGCGATAGTCACGAACGATGTGGCTGTTCTTTTACAAAAAAGTGATGTCGTGATAGATTTTACTATTTCAATAGGAACAGAAACTCTTTTAGAAAATGCCCTAAAATTTCCAACGCCTTTAGTGATTGGTACAACAGGGCTTAATGAACATCAACTGAATCTTTTAAAAGAAGCGGCTACGTGTATGCCTATTTTGTATTCGACTAATATGTCTTTGGGTGTAGCAGTACTTAATCGTTTAGTGGAACTTGCTTCTAAAAGTTTAAGTGATTTTGATATCGAGATAGTTGAACAACACCACCGATATAAAAAAGATGCACCGAGCGGAACAGCACTGACTTTGGGTGAACATGCGGCACGTGGACGTGGCTTAAACCTTGATGATGTAAGAATAAGTGGAAGAAATGGTTTAATTGGCGAGAGAACTAAAGATGAAATTGCTATAATGGCGCTCCGCGGTGGAGATATCGTAGGTCGTCACACTGTTGGCTTTTACAATGATGGAGAATTTATAGAGATGAATCACACGGCTACTAGTCGTGATACCTTTGCAAAAGGTGCGATTAAAGCAGCAAAGTGGATCATCAATCAACCAAATGGTCTTTATACTATTAGCGACTGTTTAGGACTTTAAAAAAGGTAATGTAACTCATGTGTGCAATTGTTGGTATATTCGATGTAAAACATGCTTCTAAGATAGCTTATTATTCTCTTTTTTCAATGCAACATAGAGGACAAGAGGCAACAGGTATCAGTGCGAGCGATGGCAAAAAGATAAAAACTATTAAAGATAGTGGTTTAGTCACAGAAGTTTTCAATGAAACAAAACTTGCTTTTCTAAGCGGAAATATGGCGATTGGTCATAACAGATATTCAACTGCAGGAAGTGATTCTGTTATGGATGCACAACCTGTTGCGGCTAGTTATAAACTAGGCGATATTTCTATTGTTCATAATGGAAACTTAATCAACAAGCATGAAGTGCGAAGTAAACTTATCGAGCAGGGTGCTATTTTTCAATCTTCTATGGATACAGAAAATATTATCCATCTTATCGCTAGAAGCCAACAAGGAAAACTACGAGATAGAATTATAGAAGCCTTGCAAATCATTAAAGGGGCTTACTGCCTTTTGATTCAAAGTCGAAGTAAAATGTTTGCCGTGAGAGATAGATATGGGGTGCGTCCTTTATCTATCGGAAAGTTTAAAGATGGTGGTTATATCGTTGCTAGTGAAACATGTGCGCTTGATTTAGTAGATGCTGAATTTATAAGAGATGTACGACCAGGTGAGATGATTATATTTGAACATGGAAAAGAGACTTTTGAGAGTGTTCAACTTTTTGAACCAGATCCTCATATTTGTGCTTTTGAATTCATTTATTTTGCGCGTCCAGATAGTGTCATTGAAGGTAAAAATGTTTACGCTATACGCAAAAAAATGGGTATGAAATTAGCAGAACTCTCTCCAGTAGAGGCTGATCTTGTCATTCCTGTTCCTGATAGTGGCGTAAGTGCAGCTTTAGGTTACGCACAACAAAGTGGTATTCCTTTCGAAATGGGAATTGTTAGAAATCACTATGTTGGCCGAACATTTATCGAACCTACCCAAGCAGTGCGAGATCTAAAAGTAAAGTTAAAACTCTCCCCTATCCATAAGATATTAGAAGGTAAAAGAATTGTGGTTGTTGATGATAGTATCGTGAGGGGAACAACGTCTAAGCAGATCGTAAAACTACTCAAACGAGCAGGTGCTGCTGAAGTTCATATGCGTATTGCCGCTCCTACGATAGAGCATCCTTGTCTTTATGGTATAGATACTCCAAGCTACAAAGAGCTCATTAGTGCCAATAAGAGCGTTGAAGAAGTGCGAGAATACATAGGGGCTGATTCGTTGGCATTTTTAAGTATTGATGCACTCAAAGAGAGCATTGGAAATGACATGAAATATTCATTGGTTAGTTTTGATGGAAATTATTTTATTAAATAATGCGAGATATTTTAACTGCAGGACGGTATTTTAGAGAGAAGCTAGGGGAAAATGTCTATAAGGTGCCTATTTCCCTCACTGGTTTTACATGTCCTAATATCGATGGAACAGTAGCAAAAGGGGGATGTGTCTTTTGTGAGAATGAGTCTTTTAGTCCTAATCTTGCCCATGAAGACAAAAAGAGATTTTATCTTCATCCTCACTCTCCCACTAATCCTTATCTTGATTTTCAACTCTTACAGTTAGAAACCCAATACAATAAAACAAAAAAAAATCTACAAAAAAAGTTTGGGGCTCAAAAATTTATTGTCTATTTCCAATCTTTTACGAACACGTATGCACCGATAGAAACACTCAAAATACTCTATGCTAAAGCTTTAAGTTTTGAAGGTGTTGTCGGTTTAAGTATCGGAACAAGAACAGATAGCATTAATGAAGAAATACTTACCTATCTCTCAGAGTTAGCTAAATCGTATGAAATCTGGGTTGAATATGGTGTGCAATCTGTCTATGATGAGACATTGAGTAAAATAAATCGAGGTCATGATGTTGAAAATATGGCACAAACGATCAAGCTTACATGTAAATATGATTTAAACATTTGTGCTCATCTTATTTTTGGATTACCAGGCGAAACACAAGAAATGATGCTTGAGAGTGTTAAATTTGCAATGGCATTAGGCGTTAAATCGCTGAAAATCCACCCTCTTTATGTTGTTAAAAGAACAGCACTTGCTAATGATTTTAGGAAAGGTGATTTTAGTCCTATTTCGGAAGAATTATATATAGATACGATTATTAAAGCTTTTGAACTTATCCCCGAAGATGTAGTTATTCAACGAATTAGTGCTGGTATTTCGAATGATACATTGTTAGCGCCCTCTTGGTGTTTTGAAAAACATCAGCAAATGCGAAATATAAGAGAAGCTTTACTCAAAGTGGGTTTAAATTATTAGTGACAAAATAATTCATATCTTGTGTAAGGTTTCACAAAAGAAGGTGGATAACGCATAAAAACACTAAAGTTTCGCATCTCTCCTGCTTGTAAATCTTCTGCAATCACAAACTCTTTTGTTGTTTCTATCGCATTAGCAGGTGCTTCTTTTTTGAAGAGATCGTCTAATACAGATTTAGGAAGAAAGAGTGGCCCATCACTATTTCTTTCTAAAGAATCACTTGAAATCTTTACTTCAAGGGTACATTGACCTATCGTAAAGTTTCCTACATTGCGTATCTGTCCACTAATTGAAAATGATTCATTGATAAGAACTTTTTTTTGAACAACATTTTCGAGCTTGGCAAGTTTTGTAAATTTATCCAGTCCGTAGAACATAAAAAAAGTTAGTATAGTCATTGCAAATATATTGGTTAAAATAGCTGATAAAGGAAATTTGCCATCATTGTTTCTCAATGTAAGAATAAGCACTAAAATAAAAAGTATTGCTATAATGAAAAGAGCAATCCAGTGTAAAATAGTTAAATGAGTAGTCACTTCAGCCTCCTTTTTTAGTAGCACTCTGCATTGATATGAGCCAATACATTACCAGTATAATCAAAATCATCAAAAACAATTTCATATTCCATAAAATCTTCTTTTAATAAAGATTGTTCAACTACTATCGACTTATTTGCAATAGGGTTTAGTTGGTTCATATAAGATTTAAAAGTATTCGTTGTATTTAAATCTTTAAGGATACTGGTTTGGACTAAACACTTTGTAAAATTTTTGGTTGCGTTATTTTTTATTTGCCCTTCTATAATTAAAGAATCAGAAAAAGTAAGTTTTTTGACACTAAGCACTTCTGTTTGAATAGGTCTTAGATAATCATTTAATTTCATTTTGATAAGAAAAGGGGCAATGATGAAAATGATAAGGGAGATAATAATAAGTAAAAGAGCTAAGGCTGAAGATTTTCTAGCGACTAAAATCGCTAGAAATATCAGTATAAAAAATGTTACAACCAACCAACCAAGTGCTAAATAATCATAAAGAGAAAGGTTTTTGAGATAAAATAGAAAAGATATTTTAAGGGTTTCAGCTGTCATTTCTACTATTTTTCTCTTCTATGCCACCCAATCCGAAACGTCGCTCTAGTTCTTGTGAAACAAGGTCTGGATTGATATTTTTAGCACCAAGGGCAACGAGCGTATGAAATATCAAATCAGCTGCTTCATACACAATTTCTTGTTTATTATTATCTTTAACTGCAAAACAAAATTCTCCCGCTTCTTCAACAACTTTTTTTAAAATGCTATTGTCACCTTTGTGCAAAAGCGAAGCAACATAAGATGTCTTAGGATCAGCACTTTTTCGTTCTTGAATGATATGGTAAATCTTATCATTGATATTATAATTTTTCATTTCGCAAATAGGTTTTACAGGTGTTGTTTCGACATCAATTCGGTTAAAAAAGCAAGAGACTCTCCCTGTATGACACGCCACTTTTCCCTCTTGTATCACTTTTAAGAGAAGTGTATCGCTATCACAATCAAGGTAGGCCTCTTTTACATGTTGAAAATGTCCGCTACTCTCACCTTTTTTCCATAACTTTTCACGGCTTCTTGAAAAATAGTGTGCTAAGCTACTTTGAAGCGTTAAATTTAACGCTTCTTCATTCATGTAAGCTAACATGAGAACTTCATGACTCTCCACGTCCTGCACGATAACTGGCAGGAGTGGCGTGTTTTCCCAATTTATAAGGGAGATGAGAGAGGGTTTCATTTTGATGCGCTTGTTACTTTTTGAGTATCTTTAGTATCAACCCAAATGTTTGGCGTTGAACCACCAGGCGTTAAAAAGATTTTGGCATCTTTGTTTTCTTTTAATGCTTCGTTAAACTTTCCTTGAACTTCGATTTGGCGAAGTTTTAAAAGTGGTTCAGAAATACTTTCACTGATTTTTTTATTGGCATAGGCATCTGCCTCTGCTTCTATTTTAACAGCGTTTGCTTCACCTTGTGCATTAATTTGTCTTGCTTTTGCTTGACCTTCAGCTTCAGCGGCACGTTTTAATGCTTGTTGATTAGCTATTTCTACTTCGTATCTTGTTCGCTCAACTTCTTGTTTTGCTACTTGAACTTTTTCAATTTGTTCTTTAATTTTGGTAGGGAGTAAAATTTCTCGTAACTGCATCGTTAAAAGTTCTACTGGCTTACCTGGTTGCGCATCGATTGCTTTACGGATACCTTCTTCGATATTAACCGCAATCTCATTACGTCTTTGAGGTAATTCTTCTGCATTAAACTTACCAACAACCGCTCTTGTAACATCGCGTACTACGGGATTGATGATTTTATCTTCCCATGCTAAGCCCCATGTGGCTATAGTTTGAGGAGCAGTTGATGGCTCTAATTTATACTGAACGGTAAGTTCAATAGAAACAGGAAGTCCTCTAGCATCAAGGACTGAAATAGCTGCATTTTTCTTAATGCCTGAGCCTCTTTGCATCACTTCACCTAAGTCTTCACTTGAAGAGTAGTTCATAATTCTAACTTTGGTATCAACAATAAAAACTTGTTGAATAAAAGGGATGAAAAGGTGAAATCCAGGGTCCATTGGAATAGGCTCAAATTTACCCGTCGTCGCTTTAATTCCCATTTCACCTGAGTTAATGATAACAAATGGCTTCGCAACAATAGCAATAACGACAATAGCAATAAGTGCGTAGAGAAAACCTGCTTTTTTACCAAGGTTTTTCAAAAACTCTGGGGGCTCCATGTTAAAAGGAGGTTTGTTATCGCCACCATTATTACCACTTCCTCCATTTTTCTTTTTAAAATAATCATTCAAATCTGCTGGCATAAAATTCCTTTATTAATTTTGTTTTGTTTAGATAAACGTTAAAAAATGTTTGTATTTAGGATTACGCCCATAAACAACATCAAAGTAGGCTTTTTGAAGTTGTTCCGTCATCGGTCCTCTTTTGCCATCGCCAATAACATAGTTATCGACATCTCGAATAGGCGTTACTTCTGCGGCTGTTCCTGTAAAGAAGGCTTCATCAGCAATATAAACTTCATCTCTGGTAATTCTTCTTCTTTGAATCTCAATCCCAGCGTCACGTGCAAGTTGCAAAACCATACCTTGGGTAATACTCTCTAGTGAAGTGTCATTTGGAGGAGAAATTAAAACGCCATCTCTAACGATAAAAAAGCATTCTCCGCTTCCCTCAGCGATAAATCCCTCAGCATCCAAAAGAAGTGCTTCTTCATATCCTGCTTCTATGGCTTCATATTTTGCCATTTGTGAGTTAAGATAGTTTGCAGCAGCTTTTGCTTTACCCATGGTTGAGCTAACAGGATTTCTTGTAAAAGAAGAAATTTTAACACGAATACCTTTTTCAAGTCCCTCATCTCCCAAATAACTGCCCCATTGCCATGCCGCAATAGCAGTATTTACAGGCGCTTTAACATGGTTAAGTCCCATAATGCCATAACCTAAATAGATGATAGGTCTAATGTAAACATTGGCTTTAAAGTCATTTGATTGAAGCAATTCTATATGTGCACGCTCTAACTCTTCAAGTGAAAAATTTGGTTTAATCCTCGTGATTTTTGCAGAGTTAAGTAATCTTTTAGTGTGCTCTCTAAGCTTAAATATCGCTAAACCACTTTCTGTCATATAGGCTCTTGTGCCTTCAAAAACACCATTACCATAGTGTAATGTGTGTGTCAAAATATGTATATTGGCATCATCCCATGCAACGAGTTTGCCATCCATCCAAATATGCTTTGCTTTATCCATTGTTTTACCTTATTTGCATTTTTATAAAGAGATACAATGCTACCCAAAATTTAATTAAAGATAGGTTTAGGATATAATTTTACTTAAAAAACAAGGGGTGAAAATGCGAGCAGATGTCTATTTTGGTTCTACATGTAAAGCCTCAAAAGTCTCGAGAGATGTTTTGAATCCATACGATAAAAAGGTTGTTTCGAAGGTTTCTATTTGCAATGAGGAAGATGCAAAATCTATTTTAGAAATTGCTAAAAGAGCTTCTCTTGAGGCGAAAAAAATTCCCCTTCATCAAAGAATAAGTTGGCTGTTAGACGTGGCTTTAAAATTAGAACAAAATTGTGAGGATATGGCAAAAACAATCACAGATGAAGTGGGAAAACCGATTTCATTTTCACGTGTGGAAGTCCATAGATGTATCGAAACTATCAAACTTTCTGCCAATGCAATGTTACATGTAAACGGAGAAACGATTGATACAACCGCAACACCAAGTGGAAAAAAGACATTAGCTTTTTATAAAAGAGAACCTGTTGGTGTTGTTTTGGCCATCACACCGTTTAATTTCCCGCTTAATCTAGTCGCCCATAAAATTGCTCCAGCACTCGTAGCCGGTAATGCCGTGATTTTAAAACCAACTTCGCAGGCACCTTTAACTGCGTTTAAATTGGCCCGAATGTTTATCGAAAGTCCGTATGCCTCACCTAATGCACTGAGTCTTCTTTATAGTGGTGATGGGGTGAATGATGCACTAGTTACAAGTGAAATTCCACGGGTTATCAGCTTTACAGGAAGTTTGGCGGTGGGAAGAGAAATTACTCAAAAAGCAGGGATTAAAAAAATAGCACTTGAATTAGGGGGCAATGCGGCAACGTATATAGATACATCAGCAGATATCAATATGGCAGCTTCGAGATGTGCGGTTGGGGCATTTATAAACTCAGGGCAAGTGTGTATTTCATTGCAGAGAATTTATGTGCATGACGCCGTTTATGATGCTTTTGCGATGGCATTAGTCGCTCAAACCAAAGCTTTACATGTAGGCTCTCCATATGATGAAAAAACATTTATTGGCCCGATGATAAATGATGGTGCGGTCAAAAAAGCTTTGCATTGGCTTGACGTGGCAGTTTTGGAAGGTGCCAAACCATTGTGTGGCTTTACATGTAAAGATTTGATGTTTGAACCTACTATTATGAGTGAAGTGACTCAAGAGATGGCTATCGTGTGTGAAGAGGTTTTTGCACCTATCGTTTCACTGATTAAAGTTAAAAATTATGAAGAAGCAAAAATGAAGATGAACCATTCTTCTTATGGACTTCAGTATTCTATTTTTTCAAACGATCTTAAAATGGCGCAAGATGCGATTGAACATCTTGAAGCAGGTGGCATTGTTATCAACGATATTCCTACGCTTAGGTTTGATATACAGCCTTATGGGGGAAGTAAAAATAGTGGAATTGGCAAAGAAGGTCCAAAATATGCACTGCTTGATGACTATACACAGATAAAATCTGTGGTAATATGTTGAAAAAATAAAGGAAAATAATCATGTTGAAAATCGGAGATAGCGCACCAGCGTTAAGTTTACCCAATCAAGATGAAGTGGAAATTTCACTTCGAGATTTGGAAGGAAAATGGATCGTTTTATACTTTTACCCTAAAGATAGCACCCCTGGTTGTACCACAGAAGCATGCGATTTTACAGCAGCGCTTCCTTCATTTGAAGATTTGAATGCTGTTATTTTAGGAGTAAGTCCTGATAGCCCTAAAAAACATCGCAGTTTTATTGAAAAACAAAAATTAGAGATAACGTTATTGGCCGATGAAAATACTGATGTAGCAAAAAGTTATGATGTATGGCAGATGAAAAAAATGTGTGGCAAAGAGTATATGGGTATTGTTCGTTCTACTTTTTTGATTAATCCTGCGGGGAAAATCGCTGCTATGTGGAGTAGTGTCAAAGTAGCGGGACATGCCCAAGCGGTCAAGGAAAAGTTAGAAGCATTACAAAAATAATACTTCTAATTACTGACAGTTACCTTACATCCAACCCATTTTTCCCTCATAGTATCACTAGTTTGGAGTTCTCCTTTGAGGACTCTTTGTGGTGATACGTTGTATTTGGTTGTTAGAATTTTAATAATTTCCCTCGCTCTATTTTCCGCTAAAGTTTCTAATTCATTAGGTGTTATCGTGATAGCATTGGCTAGTTTTGACTTGAGATTTTCATTGATAGCACCCCTATCTAGTTTTTCTTCTTGATAAGATTTCATTAATTTTTGATATACGTCTTGAGAGAATTTTGCGATAAAGATATTTTTGATGGCTTTACCATAACTGTTTTCTTCTTTAGGATTTTTTTGTATGATAAGCTCGATTTGCTGAGTAACTGCTTTTTCTCTCAAGGCTAAAATATCTATCTCTTCATTATAGCTCGGGGTAATAATGAGTTTTAGTTCACTCTTCTTTGCTAATATTTGTCGATATAATTCCATTTTTTCTTCTTCTGAGGCGATGAGTAAAGCCTCACCAGATTCAAAATCGACACTTTTGAGCGTTTCTGTCTCAATACCTAAAAGTGAGCCGAGTAACTTGAAAGGAGAAGCAATAATGCCCCCAATGAGATTTCCAAATGCTTTCCAAACGGTACTACCGTATTTAAAATCTGGATCATTCAGGTCACCACTCACGGGTAAATCTAAATCAATTTGTCCTTTTGAATCTTTTAAAATAGAAATAGCAAGCCCCAAAGGAAGATTGGTTGCTTCATCACTTTCTATTTTATCGCCTAGTGTCAAGGAATCTAAGTTGATTTTATTTTTACCTTCCATCATTCCTTTTTTAATTTTATAGGACAAATCCATAGAAAGTTTGCCTTTTTTGATAGCATAACCGATAAATTTTTCAGAGTAGGGTGTGAGAGAGGGCATATCAATATTTTTAAAAAGGATTTCAAGATTTGCTCTATCTTTAAAATCAAAAGGAAGTAGAGAGCCTCCTATTTTGGTATAACCATATTTATCAACTTTTCCTTCCAAAGAGAGGATAGATGGCTTTGTGTTTTTAGTATCGAGCGTTGAACACGTGCCATTGAGATTATTGATAAACGTAGCAAAAGGAATGGGAAGAGACGCATCTTTAAAATTTGCACTACCTTGTTTGAGGGTCATCGCTCCAAGTACTATTTCTATTTCAGCATCATCATTTTTAGATTTTGCTTTGGATTGAGGTGGTGAGGGCTTGAAAATGTTAGTGAAATTGGTGCTTTTATCTTTTTTAATGTCAAGATTAACATAGGGTTTATCAAAGGTAATAGCGTTTACATGTAAAGATGAAGGCGTGCTAACATAGGAAATACTATCAATAAAAAGTTTATCCCATGCGATAATAGGCTTATTAAATATATCATTGAGAACAAATTTACTGATATCTAAGTTCGTATCAAGCTTGATGAAAGGTTCTTTTTGGGCTTCAAAAGAGGCTTTTAGCTTGCCTTTTAGGGTCAATAAACCATCTTTGATGGAGAGTGTTGTGAAAGATCCTAGATAAGGTTGGATTTTAGAGATAGCAAGAGCATTGGCATCGATGTTACTTTCTATACTTAAAGTTGAAGGAATAAAAGTCCCTTGTATTTTGAGCTGGCTTGATTCATCAATCGTGCTAGCGAGATCATAAGAAATCGCTTTTGTAGTATCTGTCGTTATGTTTTTTGATGTTACATAAAGTGAAGATAACTTTGCTTTTGAACTATTTTTGATATTAGTATCTAAGATATGGATATTTGCATCGTCGATATTCAGTGTTTTAAGTTCAAAATTCAATGATGGATAAGATTGATTAGTGTCACTTTGTACACTGTGATTAGATTCGGGGGTTGATGGTAAAAAAAGTGATACGAGATTTAATGTATAGTTTTTTTCTAATTGAATATCGATAAAAGGTTTTGAAATTGCTATTTTATCGATACTCAATTGAGCTTTTGGCCATTCAAAATCAATATCATCAACTTTAAGGTTAGGAATAGTGATGATATTTGTTTTATTTTCATCATCAAAAATAACAGAATTTAGCTCTAAGGTTGCATTGTTGATTGAAAATAAAGGTATCTCTTTGCTTAGGTCAATCAGAAAAGGAAGATGTACCGAGATATCACCTTTAGATAGTTTTACTTTGGTGTCTTGCATCGCATAAGGCCAAAAAAGAGGCAGGTAGATGTTTTTTAGATTGAGCTCTCCATAAAATTTTAAAGGCTCCATCGTAGCGCTACTTGCCAATGAGACTTTTTCTTCATTATCCAGCATCATTTTCAGAGCATGAATACTAAGCATGTCTTTTTTAAAGCCTAAATTATTAATTGTATAATTAATAGGGCCTAGGTTGAGAGAAAATGGCTCTTTAGGTCTAAAATCTTGAAAAGACGCTAGAGCATTTTTGATATCGATTTGTTTAATGAAAATGGGTAAAGAAGCATCATTATTTTGAGTTGAGTTGTCCTCTTCAGTTATCGGGAAAAGTTGTGTAAGATTGAAAGTCCCCTCTGCATTAATTTGCATATCGACAGAGGGTTGTTCGATAACTAAAGATTGGATAAAAACTTCTTTTTGAAAAAGATGAGAAGGCTCATAATTAATATAAAAATGTCGAATATCAATGACTTTATCATTCTTAGTATCAAGAAGCGATAAATTATTGACATGTAACTCAAAAGTGAAAGGGTTAAATGTGATTTTTTCAACACGCATAACAATATCAAAATGCTTTTTTAAGAAAGTGGGTATTTGCGTGAGCGCTAGCCAAGGGAATAAAAAGAATCCCAAGATAGCGTAAGAAATAGGTAAAAAAACCAACCAAAATCGAATATTTTTAAGATATTTTACGAGCATGACAAAACTCCTCTTATTGGCTCTAATTATTATACAACAAATGTTCAGTCTTACTGTGATTAACTTTAAATTCTTATATAGCTTTTTTATCATTTACTTAAGCATGGGTAACAGTGTGTTATAATTTTAAAAATTTAATTTTTGTGAGGAATCGATGCTCGTACATATTTGTTGCTCAGTTGATAGCCATTTTTTTCTTCAAAAATTACAACAAGAATTTCCAAATGAAACGTTAATTGGATTTTTTTATGACCCTAATATTCACCCACTTTCTGAGTACCAACTGAGGCTTTTAGACGTCAAACGCAGTTGTCAAAAATTAGGCATTGCTTTACATGTAGGCGAATATGATTATGAAGGTTGGATAGAAGCAGTCAGAGGGTTGGAACATGAACCTGAGAAAGGCAAACGATGTTTGGTTTGTTTTGATAACAGGTTAGAAAAAACAGCAGTTAAAGCACTAGAAATAGGTGAAAAAAAGATAACAACAACTTTACTAACAAGTCCCAAAAAGTCCATAGATAGTTTGCAAAAATCTCTCTTAGAAATAGCGCAAAAATACAATTTGGACATTATTGCTCCAGACTTTAGAAAGCATGGGGGAACGACAGAGCAGTTTGCAATGGCAAAAAAAGAGATGTTGTATCATCAAGATTATTGTGGTTGTCTTTTTGCGTTAAGTGTACAAAGAGAGCAACAGCATAGATTAGCAGATGAGCTTTCTTCCCCCATCGTTCGTCGAATTTTACCTGCTTCTATTGAAGAGCGAATAGCGCTGTATGAAAAAGTGATGGCGTATGAAGAAAAAGGAATAGCGTTTCAATTATTGAGAGAGAAATTTTTAAATTATCGTCTTTTAAGGGCATGGGTTAAAAATTTACAGCAAGAAGTAGTACCTAGTTATTTTTTATTTTATTCTCATTTTAAAAAAGAAATGACCAAAGGAAACCTTGATAGTAGAGGATTTTTTTCCAAAGAAGAAGTTCGCTTTATTGCCATAGAGATATTTAATCTACATGCTAAAACTGTTTATAAAACCGTTACTGAAATAATTCAAAATCCTCCTACCATCGAAGCTGAAATCGATTTTAGGGTAAAGTTCTTAGGTACAAATTTTATCTCTTTATCGCCTATTATCATTCTTGATACTTTAGAAATAGGTCGCTATGAAATCTATGCGTTATCAAAAACCTATCATGACATTAGAGAAAATTTAGCATTAATTGGATAAAATATCTGAATTTTGTTAGAAGGTTTTAAATTATGATTGATGTTGTTCAAATTCAAAAAATACTTCCTCATCGCTACCCTTTTTTATTGATTGATAGGGTTATAGATCTTGTGCCAAGTCAATCGATAGAAGCCTACAAAAATGTCACTATTGGTGAACAGATTTTTCAAGGGCATTTTCCTGATCATCCTATTTACCCTGGTGTTATGATTATCGAAGGTATGGCTCAAGCAGGTGGTGTGCTTGCATTTAAAAGCATGGACGAAGAGGGTCAAGATGATACTAAAAATAAAGTTGTTTATTTTATGAGCATTGATAAGGCAAAGTTTAGAAGTCCTGTAAAACCTGGCGATAAGCTTGTGTATAAACTAGACGTACTAAAGCACAGAGGCAATATCTGGGTTCTTGATGCAAAGGCTTATGTTGACGACAAATTAGTCGCCGAGGCTGAACTTAAAGCTATGATAGTGGACAAATAACATGTTAGAAATTCATCCAACCGCCATTGTTGAAGAGGGAGCAAGTTTAGCTGATGATGTAAAAATCGGAGCTTATACCTTTATATCTAAAAATAGCACGCTTAAAAGTGGCGTTGAGGTGATGCAAGGTGCCCAAATATATGGGACAGTTAAAATAGGGGAAGATACTAAAATCTATCCTTATGCTATCATCGGGCTTCCCCCTCAAGATACGGGCTACAACGTAGAAGATGATGTGAAAGTGGAAATTGGCAGAAATAACACCATTAGAGAATTTGTTACGATTAACGCAGGAACAAAAAATGGTGGTGGCGTGACGAAGATAGGCAATAATTGTTTTATTATGATTTATTGTCATATTGCGCATGATTGCCAAGTGGGAAATAATGTCATTATGGCAAATAACGCAACTTTAGCAGGGCATGTTCATATCGGTTCATTTACCGTTATTGGCGGTATGACACCTATTCATCAGTTTGTTCATGTGGGTGAGGGTGTAATGATTGGAGGAGCGAGTGCTGTTAGTCAAGATATTCCTCCTTTTTGTTTAGCTGAGGGCAATCGCGCCGTGATTAGAGGGCTTAATAGTGTTGGTCTGAAGCGCAGATTTGAAAAAGAAGATATTGGCATGATTCAAAATGTCTATAAGCAACTTTTCCGAAGTGAAAATCCGATTAAGGAAACAGCTTTCAAACTTCTTGCGAGTGAAAAAAATGAAAAAGTTTTGCAGATGTGTAATTTTATAGTGGAATCCAAACGAGGCATTCCATACGAGAGGAAAAATAATGATAAATAAAGAGTGTAGTTTCTGCGGAACCAAAGAGAGTAGTGATACAAGACTTATAGCGGGGGAAGATGTTTTTATCTGTGAGCATTGTGTTGTCTCTGCGTATAAAATATTTTTTGGAGATGTCCAAAATGCTGCTCCTGTTGCAACAGAAGAGTTTGCTCAAGAACTTTTAGCGCCTAAAGAGTTGAAAAAAGTATTGGATGATTTTGTTATTGGGCAAGACCAAGCAAAAAAAATATTTTCTGTGGGTGTTTATAATCATTACAAAAGAATTTTTAAACAAAGTGATCTTAAAGACGATACAGAAATTTCAAAATCAAATATCTTAATTATTGGACCAACAGGAAGTGGTAAAACACTGATGGCACAAACATTAGCTAGATTTTTAGATGTTCCTATCGCTATTTGTGATGCAACAAGTTTGACAGAAGCTGGTTATGTTGGCGAAGATGTTGAAAATATTTTAACTAAACTTCTTCAGTGTGCTAATGGCGATATTAAAAAAGCAGAGCAAGGCATTGTTTTTATCGATGAGATAGATAAAATTGCAAGAATGAGTGAAAATCGATCCATTACGAGAGATGTTTCAGGCGAGGGCGTACAGCAAGCGCTTCTCAAAATCATCGAAGGTAGCATTGTCAATATTCCGCCAAAAGGTGGACGAAAACATCCTAATCAAGATTTTATACAGATAGATACTACGAATATCCTTTTTGTATGCGCAGGTGCTTTTGACGGGCTTGATGAGATTATCAAGCGTCGCATAGGAAAAAATGTTCTTGGTTTTGATCAAGACAAGCGAACTAAAACACAAGATGCAGGATTATTTGAGTTAGCTGAACCTGATGATTTGGTGCACTATGGACTCATTCCAGAGTTAATAGGTCGTTTACATGTAACCGCAACATTGGGTCAAATTAGTGAAGATGATATGGTTAGAATTCTCACTGAACCTAAAAATGCTATTTATAAACAATATAAAAAACTATTTGCTATAGATGATGTTGAACTCTCTTTTGAAAAAGAAGCACTGCAAGCCGTTGCAGAATTAGCGATAAAAAGAAAAACGGGAGCGAGAGGTCTTAGAACCATTATGGAAGATATCATGGTTGATGTGATGTATGAGCTTCCAGAGCTTAGTGGTTACGAAGTGATGATAACAAAAGATTCCGTTATCAATGGCGAAAAACCACTCTATATTAAAAAAGATAAAAAAAGCGCGTAAAGAAGGACAAAAAATATGATTTTAGATAAGTTGATAGGCTTTTTTTCAAGTGATATGAGTATCGATTTGGGAACTGCCAATACACTCGTATCAGTAAAAGGCAAAGGGATTATTATTAATGAACCCTCTGTTGTCGCTGTTCAGAGAAATAAATACGGAAAACAAAGTATTTTAGCCGTTGGTAAAGAGGCTAAAAATATGGTCGGTAAAACACCAGGTGATATCGAAGCCATTCGTCCTATGCGTGATGGCGTTATTGCTGATTTTGATATGACTGAAAAGATGATTAGGTACTTTATTGAAAAAGCACATAAAAGAAAAAGTTTTTTAAGACCACGTATTATTATCTGTGTCCCTTATGGTTTGACGCAAGTGGAGCGAAAAGCAGTTCGTGAATCTGCCATGAGTGCAGGAGCACGTCAAGTATTTTTGATAGAAGAACCAATGGCTGCTGCCATTGGTGCAGGCTTACCGGTAAGAGAACCACAAGGAAGTTTTGTTGTTGATATTGGTGGTGGTACGACAGAAATTGGTGTTGTTTCTTTAGGTGGTTTGGTTATTAGTAAATCAATTCGTGTGGCGGGAGATAAGATAGATTTAGCCATTGTTGATTACGTGAAGAAAAAATATAACTTATTAATTGGGGAGAGAACTGGCGAAGAGATCAAAATCGCTATTGGTACAGCGTCACCTATGGATGAGCCACTTTCTATGGTTGTTAAAGGTCGTGACCAAGTGAGTGGATTGTTAAGTCGAATAGAGCTTACCAGTGAAGATGTTAGAGATGCGATTAAAGAGCCACTCAAAGAGATAGCAGATGCACTAAAAGATGTTATAGAAGTCATGCCTCCTGATCTTGCAGGTGATATTGTTGAAAATGGTATCGTTTTAACAGGTGGTGGAGCATTGATTAGAGGGTTTGATAAATATCTTTCTGATATTGTTAAGCTTCCTGTATTTGTTGCAGATGAGCCACTTTTGGCTGTTGCAAAAGGAACGGGAAAAGCGTTAGAAGAGATAGAATTATTACAACAATTATCGAATGAATAATAAATTTCTACTTCTTAGTATTTTTATTTTTGTATCGCTTCGATACGGAACTGACGTTAGGCATTTTATAGGTGGCATTAACAATAAGATTTTAGCCACCTATGTTAATATAAAAAATCTTTTAGAAGATGAGATTAATGAGCATATTTCTCAAAAAGATGAAATAATAAGGTTGAGGGCTGAGAATCAGAAGATACAAAAATCAGCGATTCTCTCTATTGCCTTTGCTGGAAAACTCAACGAATTGTTAAAAGAAAATAATGTATCAAGTTATAATCCTAATGTGAAGCTTGTTAAAGTTATATCGTACTCAAACCTGAATGATTATGGAAAAGTATGGATAGAGTTTGATGACTTTAATAAAAGTAAAATATACGGTTTATTGCATCAAGGGTATGCCGCAGGAATTGCGGTGCAAAGTGATGGGCATTCGCAAGGATTGTTACTGAGTGATCCAAAATCTATTTTTTCAGTCTATGTGGGATCATCAAAAATGGCAGGTGTCGCATTTGGCAATAGAAAAGAGGTTTTAATTAAATACATATCTCAGTGGCTACAACCCAAAGTGGGTGATGAAGTCGTAACAAGCGGACTAGATGGGATATTTTTTGAAGGGGTAAAAGTAGGTGTTGTCACAGAAGTTATTGAAGAAGAGTCTTCAAAAACTGTTGTTGTAAAACCTTATGCGACACCGAGTGTGCCAGCATATATGCATATTATTGTTAATAATTAGTATTGAATCTAGCGCCTTTTGGGCCTTAGCTTAAACACTATCAAGAAGATCAAAGGAAACAGATGCCAAAACGTCAAGACATTAAAACCATATTATTAATCGGATCAGGCCCTATCATTATAGGACAAGCATGTGAATTTGACTATTCTGGAACACAAGCAGCAAAAACGCTCAAAGAGCTAGGATATCGCGTAGTCCTTGTTAACTCAAATCCTGCCACCATTATGACAGATCCAGAATTTGCGGATAGAACTTATATCGAACCTATCACCGAAGAAGTCATTCAACGTATTATCGAAAAAGAGGGTGTTGACGCGGTATTACCTACGATGGGTGGACAAACAGCACTCAATGTTGCGATGAGTATGCATGAAAAAGGAATGCTTGAGGGTATTATCTTTTTAGGCGCAAATCCTCAGGCCATTAAAAAAGGTGAAGATAGACAAGCTTTTAAAGAGGCAATGCTAAAGATAGGCATGGATTTACCCATTAGTGCCTATGCGTACAATCTTGAAGATGCCCATAACGCAGCTGAAAAGATAGGTTTCCCACTCATCATTAGAGCTTCATATACTTTGGCGGGTGGCGGAAGTGGTGTCGCTTATAACATTGATGAATTTAAAGATTTAGCTTCAGCGGGATTGGATGCAAGTCCAATTAACGAAATTTTAATAGAAGAATCTTTACTAGGCTGGAAAGAATACGAAATGGAAGTTATTCGCGATAGCGCTGATAACTGTATTATCGTGTGTTCTATCGAAAACTTTGATCCGATGGGTGTGCATACGGGGGACAGTATCACGATAGCACCAGCCCTTACTTTGACCGATAAAGAGTACCAAAAAATGCGTAATGCTTCTTTTGCAATTTTACGTGAAATTGGTGTTGATACGGGTGGAAGTAACGTTCAATTTTCAATTTGTCCAGACACAGGAAGAATGACCGTTATAGAAATGAATCCAAGAGTAAGTCGAAGTTCTGCGCTTGCTTCTAAAGCAACAGGATATCCTATCGCAAAAGTAGCCACTCTTTTAGCGGTTGGTTTTACATTAGATGAAATTAAAAATGACATTACGGGAACTGCTGCATCATTTGAGCCAGTTATCGATTATATCGTCACTAAAATTCCTCGTTTTACTTTTGAAAAATTTCCACAAGCTGATTCAACGCTTACTACTTCAATGAAAAGTGTTGGTGAAGTTATGGCGATAGGTCGAACATTTAAAGAGTCTTTCCAAAAAGCATTGTGTTCATTGGAAACTAATTTGAGTGGATTTGAAAGCATCAAAGCGGAAGAAGAAAAACTTAAAAATGAAATTAGACGCCCAAATTGCGATAGACATTTATATCTTGCCGAAGCATTTCGTAGAGGATATAGCGTAGAAGATGTTTTTGCACTGAGTAAAATTGATCCATGGTTTTTAAATCAAATTAAAGAGATAGTCGATTTTGAGAAAAAAATAGATATGTTTATTTTAAATGATGAAAAACTTTTACGCTCTGCTAAAACACAAGGTTTTTCAGACAAGATGATAGCTAAGTTGATTAATAAAGAAGATAATTTAGAGCTTACCGCCAATGATATTTATTTTGCAAGAACTAAACTAGGCATTGATTTTGAATACAATGAAGTTGATACTTGCGCTGCTGAATTTAAGGCATTGACTCCTTATCTTTATTCAACAACCAATATTACAAAACTTCCAGCTGTTAAAAAAGTGGAAAGTACTGATAAAAAAGTTATGATTATTGGTGGTGGACCCAATAGAATTGGACAAGGTATCGAGTTTGACTACTGTTGTGTTCATGCCGCTTACGCGCTTAACGATATGGGCGTTAAAACCATTATGTACAACTGTAACCCTGAAACTGTTTCTACTGATTATGATACCAGTGATATTTTATACTTTGAACCGATTGATTTTGAACATGTTAGAAGTGTCGTTGAAAAAGAAAATCCAGATGGAGTTATCGTTCATTTTGGTGGTCAAACACCGCTTAAGTTAGCGAAAAAACTAACCGTTATGGGTGCTAAAATCATAGGTACCACAGCACGTGTTATCGATATGGCAGAAGATCGAGAAAAGTTTTCACGTTTCATTGAAGAAAATGGTATCAAACAACCTAATAATGCGACAGCTACGAGTGAAGAAGAAGCCATTGAAAAGGCAAAAAGTATAGGTTATCCTGTTCTTGTAAGACCTAGTTATGTTCTTGGTGGACGTGCTATGCGTATCGTTTATAATGAGAGTGAGCTTCGAACTTATATGCACGAAGCTGTTAGCGTTAGTCATAACTCACCTGTACTTATCGACCAGTTTTTAGATAGAGCAATTGAAGTTGATGTAGACGCAATTTGTGATGGTAAAGAAGTTTATGTTGGTGGTATTATGCAACATATCG
>JAFLKZ010000029.1:15050-20340 GCA_019162915.1 Campylobacteraceae bacterium | reverse complement strand
ATCACTTTAACGACTTCTTTTTCTTCGCCACTCTCTTCGTCTTTGACTAACTCTTTAACTTCTTCTTTAACACTCTCTTGAATTGTTTTTTTCGCAACGGTATGGAAACTACCTAGATACTGCACTAATGATTGTGGCATTTCTTCTTTCTTACCAAATAGATCAAGTAACAAATAAGCGATGGCTTCTTCAGCACCCACTTTATGGGTTACACTTAAGAGATTTTTAGAGTATCCAGAGATAACAGGGTCGGCTATCGGATGAAAATAAATTCCTGCACCCTTATTCATAGCCAAAGCATTGTTCATGGCATAACCAGCATTGGGACTATCTGTTTTAAGCGCGGTTCCAAAACTAACCACAAAATTACTCGCTTGAATGGTTTTCAAATCGCCACTGTAAAGATTTGACCCGCTTGTTTCGCTAAATGCACTTAAAAATCTTTGGTACTTATAAGCATCATCATTGACTAAACGATAACCAAATTTTTCTTTCATTTTTTGTAGTATCAACGCTTCTTCATTGGTAATGTAACTATCAAAAGCGATGGTATCAACTTTGGTTTTTAAAAGTTCTACTGCCTTATTGAAAGCTACTTCATCTTTGCCCTCAACCACATTTTCAAAATCAAAACCATAACGTGCCGCTCCATGAAGTGGTGCATAATTATAATCGCTACTCACTCTATAAATTTTTGGTTTAGAATCTTTAATACTTGCATGCTTCACATCATAATACATCAATGAACAATCGCTACTGTGCGGATTGGAAGCTGGAATTTTTTTAAGTTCCCATGCATTTGATTTATACTGAAAATCACTTCCTACCAATGCGCCAACAGGACAAACAGCCGTGCACTCACCACAATTGGTACAGTCCAAACTCTCCGCTCCGCTCGCCACACCTATGATAGACTTTTGTAACTTATTCCACATGGCATAAGCATCTTTTTCAGTTTTATCTTTCCACCCTTTGTCTAACTCCGCTCCACCTCTTGGAACAGTTTTAAGTGCGGCGTCGCCTATCATATCTTTACAAACAGTGACACACCTTTCACAGACAATACACAAAGAAGAGTCATAATGAATCAATCCCCAATTTTTAGTAGGTCTATGTGTATCAGGAATGCAATGTCTTTGTGAATCAACACCCATCTCTAATGTATAGTTTTGCAGTTCACACTCACCACTTTGGTCACAAACACCACACTCCAAAGGATGGTTGATGTCGTAAATCTCCATGATAGCACGTCTCTCTTTTTCTATCTCTTCATTTTTAGTGATAACACTCATACCCTCTTTGACTTTAGCATTACAGGTATAGGCACGTTTTCCATCTACCTCAGCTAAACACAAACGACAAGCAAGTGTAGGAGAACAATTTGTCAAGTAACAAAGAGCCGGTATAAAAATACCATTTCGTCTTGCCACGTTTAAAACAAATTCACCTTCTTTAGCAACACACTGTTTTCCATCAATCGTTATTAAAATATCGCTCATTGAATTCTCACTTCACTATTTTGGCTACATGGTAGCGGTATGATGTATCATTTTTAAGTGTCTTTGGCATTAAAGCAATAGTTCCTTTTAAACTATCGTCTAACACAAAAGTGCGAGGATACATCTCTTGATTGATTGCAACATGAATTTTCTCTCCATTTTGCACCTTTGCCGCCATCTGAAATTGAGCGGAGCCTATCAACACTCCCGCTTCATCATCGAATAAAGCATCACACCCATAAACAATTGTGCCATCAAAACTTTTCAACGCACAAATTTCTTCAGGCAAAACTTCTTTTATATCCTTTATAACTATTTCATCTTTTTGTAAATCAGGAATCAATACTTTGACTTTTCCAAAATTAGAAATCAAACCTGCAAGAAAAGCGATGTTGGAAGCTCTAGGATGCGTATAAAGATCTTCTCCTAAAATGAGAAGCGTATTTTTACTTCTCTGACACAAAGATACAATCTCTTCTATCTCTTCTTCGCCCACATTGCTCTCTGCACTCAAATAACCTTCATCTAAATCATTAAAATAGTTTTGTAAATCCAAAGACAAAGTACTTTTAGCCAGTAAACCTTTTCCGAGTAATGCAAAAACGCCCTCTTCTGAACCTACTTCATATCTACTAAAAAATGTCGTCTCCAAAGAGAGTTTGTTATCTTCCATACTCATAAGATAGACGATTTTAGCGCCATTGCGTGAAGACGATTGTACTTCTTCACATAATGCTTTATTGTCGCGAGAAAGCAAAGTTCCCACAACGATAATCAAATCAAAATCTTTACATGTAAAGGCAAAGTTAGTATGGTTATTTTGTTTTAATGATGTAGCGAACTCTTTTCTCATCGTTCTCACTCACGCTCACCTTTTACTTTTTTAACTACTATAGTCCAGTCTGTTTCATTAAATTTCAATGAATTCATCAGTGTATAACCCGCTTCCCTGATGACATCTGCACTTTTTTGGACAGCTGTAAAATCTCCTATTTCAAACATAAAAATAGAGACTTCGCCTTCATTCGTTTCATCGATAATCTCTAACATGCGTCCATAAAAATCATCGTGTAAATGTCTTAAATCATATCTTTGCATCTTATCCCCTATCTATCGATTTCGCCAAAAACGATATTGGCATTTCCAATAATCGCAACAACATCTGCAAGATACTGTCCTACTAACATTTCTTGTAACAACGCCGTATGGAAAAAACTCGGTGTTCTTAGTTTTAATCTATAAGGATAAGGGTCGCCTTGAGAGTTGATATAAAAACCAAGTTCTCCCTTAGGTGATTCCGTGACGACATATACTTCTCCAACCGGAGGTCGCATACCTTGTGTTACCAAAACGAAATGTTGCATCAACGAATAATTTTGCGTCATAATCTGCTCTTTAGGCGCAGAAATATAAGAAGGCGCATGAGCCATAATACCAGGAGCGGTTGCTTGGTACATCGGAATAAGTTGCTTTAAAATTCTAACACTTTGACGCATCTCTTCCATATGTAATTTATATCTACCAAAAGCATCACACGTAGTGCTCACAGGAACATCAAACTCAACTTCATCATAGAGTTCATACGGTTCTTCTTTTCTGATATCCCATGCTATGCCGGAGCCTCGAAGCATTGGACCACTACATCCCCATGATTGCGCTTGTTCAGGTGTAATCACACCTACATCTTCTAGTCTCATTTTCCAGATACGATTTTGGTCCAACAATCCCTCATAATCAGCGATATCCGTTGGCAATTGGTTGATAAATTTATTGAGTCCTTCTAACCAACCTTTTGGTAAATCAAGAGGCACACCCCCAATTCTTACAGAAGAATGTGTCAGTCTTGCACCACAATAGTCTTCAATTAAATCAAGCGTATACTCTCTTTCTCTAAAAGCATACAAGAAGATAGTCATCGCTCCAACATCTAGTGCATGACAAGCCAGCCAAAAAAGATGAGAAGAAATACGGTTTAACTCTAAAAGTAACATACGTATCGCTTTAGCACGACGTGGCACGTCTAAATCTAAAAGTTTTTCTACCGCTAGCGCAAACCCATAGTTGTTTGAAGTCGCAGCGATATAATCCATTCTATCAGTCGTCGGCAAAAACTCATTGTAAATCATGTTTTCTGCCATTTTCTCCATACCACGATGAAGATATCCGATATCAGGGGTTGCTTTGGAAACAATTTCGCCATCTAGCTCTAAAATCAGACGTAGTTGTCCATGAGAACTTGGATGCTGTGGTCCAAAATTCACAATCATGTGGTTATCTTCGCGCTCAAATACCAAGTTTTCAAAAAATGGTTTTAGTCTATTTACTTTTTGCATGAACTAAGGTCTCTCTTTCAAGATTTTAGCATCTTCTTTTTTTAGTTTTTTCACGATAAACACGCCACTGTCTTCTTGATAGTCTGTAAATGTTTTTTCACTACTTGGTTTTTCACCAAAAGCGACTTCATGATGAATGCGAGAAAATTTATACGTATCATCAACATCAACTCTTGCAGAATCTCTATCTTCAGGTCCGATGATATCTCGGTATTCTTTGCCAAAAATTTTATCTATTTCATACCACTGTGCAGCTTCATCACCTTGTAGCGGATACGTTTTGCGAAGAGGATAGTCATACCAATCATCAGGCATCAAAAGTCTTTTCATATAATGATGACCGCTGATGATAACACCAAACATATCATACATCTCACGCTCTGCCCAATCGGCACTTTTATAGATACTCGTGACACTTTTAAGAACTTCTTTCTCTTGAATGAAACACTTAACTCTCATGCGTTTTCTTTTACATGTAGAGAGCATCTGATAGAAAATTTCAAATTGACCACTTTTTGCTAACCAATCAATAGCGCTATGCTCAGACAAAAAGTTATAAGAAAGCTCTTCTTTTAAACACTGTAAAACCTCGACATTATCTTGAGGCTTGATATAAACAACCAATTGGTCTTTTTGAATATACGCTTCAATAATCTCGAATTTCTCTTTCAAAAGTGCTACGTCTGCTGCAAAAACTTCATCCGTTTCAACATCAAATTTTGCTATTTGTGGAGCAACCCAAAATCTATCACTATAATAAGGCTTTCTTTGTACATTGGTTTTATCTTGATAAACTCTCATCATACCAACCTTTTTGGCTGAAGTTTTTTAGAAGCACTCTCAGTTCTAATCTTCTTTTGAAGCAACATCAGTGCATATTGAAGTGTTTCGGGTCGTGGAGCGCAACCTGGCAGATAAATATCTACGGGCACAATTCTATCAGCTCCTTGCACGGTAGCATATGTGTTAAACATACCACCCGTGTTAGCACAGCTTCCCATGCTAATAACCCATTTTGGTTCTGTCATCTGGTCATACAATCTTCGCATAAAAGGAGAGTGCTTTTTAGTCAATGTCCCCGCAATAACCAAAACATCGGCTTGTCTTGGACTAGCTCTAAAGATAGTTCCAAATCGATCAAAATCGTATCGACTCGCGCCCGTTGCCATCATCTCAATAGCGCAACAAGCCAAACCATACGTTAGTGGCCAAAGAGAGTTACTTCTTCCCCATTGGATGAGTTTATCAACCGTTGTGAGTGCCACTGGCAACCCAGCTTCTTGAAGATAATTTATCTTATGCTGTGCCATTCTAGTGCTCCTTTTTTCCATGCGTATATAAAACCAATCGAAAGTACGATCACAAATAAAATCATTTCTACAAATCCAAACATGCCAAGTATCTTAAAATCTACTGCCCATGGAAACATAAAAATAATCTCCACATGAAAGAGTATAA
>JAFLKZ010000029.1:0-15040 GCA_019162915.1 Campylobacteraceae bacterium | reverse complement strand
AAAAAAAAATAAAATTAATAATTTCATTATCATAAACTCAAAATTTTCACTTATTACAACACTCCAACCAACTATAACAACATAAAAATATCAATTATATAAAAAAAATCAAAAAAAACTAAACTTTAAAAAATACTCACAACTACGACAATAAACGACACCAACGAAAAACCGCTACCCAATTTAAAAATAATCTCCACATCAAAGAGTATAAATAAAAGAGCAAAGAGGTAAAAATGGGCAGATATTTTATTAGGCTGCTTCGTTACTTCTGGTCCACATTCGTAGATCGTTAACTTCAACTTTTCTGTGTCTAGCCTTGCCATTTTTCGACTGACAATACGTGACAAAACAGTAATCCCATAGAAAACGATGGCTCCAAAGAAGAGCAAAAAGAAAGCTCCAAAATAGGGGTGAGCAAAATCCATATGAGTCATACAGAATCCTTCAATATTTTTTCAAAACAAGTATATATAAAAGTTTATTATACAAACTTTTATATCTGCTGGTTAAGCCTAATTTAACTTCCATAATTCATAAATCCTACTGATTTTATATCCCCAAAAGCACCTTTAGCTTCTCTATCAATACCTTGTTTAAAATCGTCCAAACAAAAAATAGGGGTTGGCTTAATCGCTACGCGTAAGGCAGTATTTTTCAAAATCAAACGAATTTGCCCACCACTTAAAGGGAATGTTGCCAATTTTTCAACATCAAACTCTTTTTCATACGTTGCATTTTCAGGTAAAAGCTTTTTCCAAAGCAATAAGCGTTGCTGAAAATCTGGCTTTTCAAACGCTATCTTATAATCAAACCGTCTTGAAAATGCAGGGTCGATTGTTTCGAGAAGATTTGTTGTGGCGACAAGCAGTCCATCAAACTTTTCAATCTGCTCTAAAAAGATATTTTGCATTTGATTGTGCATTTTATCGGCTCCCGAACTAGCATCGATGGAGCGTGCACTTAAAAATTGGTCTGCTTCATTGAGTAACAAAAGTGGTTCACTTTTTGTTTTTTTACACAACTCTTTATAGGTATCAAAAATATTACGAACATTTTTTTCACTATCACCCACATATTTAGAAAGAATCTTCGAACAATCAAAACTTAGGACTCTTTTTTTCATCGATTTTGCCAAAGACAAAGCCGTCATCGTCTTTCCAGTTCCAGGAGGTCCATAAAGAATAATCTTCGCATCAATACCACTTCGACGCTCTTTAACGCCCCATTCACGTAGAAGTTTAACCACATTTTTATCGATTTGTTTTAAAAGATTATCGAGTATTTCACGTGTTTTTGGGTTTAAAACTACATCATCAAGATTTGTTTTCGGGTCAATCAATTCAAACAGTTCTTGCTCTCCGATGAGCATATCGAGTTTGATTTTTTTATTTTTTTTCTCTTTGTTAGGATGCATAATTTTTTGTAACACTTCTTCGCTAATAAAAAAGCTTCGTGTCACGCCACCAAAAGCACTTAACATCTCATCATAATCAATAATTAAATTTTCAATTAAAGAAGAACCTTCTTCGAGCAATGAGCGGTTTTTTATTTTTTCGTAGTCGTCAAAACTGATAAGACTAATAAGCGTGTTCATATCTCTTAGACTTTCAAACTCACCTGCATACTCTTCTTTTAAAAGTGCCAAGAAAATCAGTTGCTCTTTAGGGTTAAGTTCATTTTCTTTAAAGATACTCTCTACAATAATCTCATTTTGGGTTACTTTAATGCGCTCACTAATGCGACTCTCCAAAAGTAGGAGTTTATTTTTTATTCTTCCTAAACTGGGAGAATTTTCAGTAGCATTGTGTTTGGTATGACTTAACTTTTGGTACAACTCTATTCTAAAAAACTGGTCTTTGAGATATTCAAGGTGGTCTTCGTATGGTGTTACATCAGGAAGTACGACTTCAAGCGTACCTTCTTCTAAAAGTTTTAAAAATACAGAACTTAATGTCACGGTACTATTTAAAAGTTCCAAGTTAGAAACATCCACTATCTTCGTACTTAAAAAACTATTTTGGATAATCCAGCCTTGATCTATCAAATCTTTTACTAAAAGTAATTGTTGCAAATGCATATAATTTTTATCGCCAAATAGTTTAATCAAAATATCTGAAACTCCCAAATCTACGGCACCTAGAACATACTCTTTGGTCATAATTTGTAAAAGTTTTGCCTCATTTTCAGAACACTTCAGATGTTCATAAATAAGACAGTTTTGGACATTAGTGTTGTCTAAAAAATCTATCAGATATTGCAAAGTAAAAACCTTTTTAGAGAAAAAGTGAAAAATTATAACACTATTATATAACAATCAAATGACGATACGTCAACAAGCTTCTTACATTTTTTTAAATAATCCCTCTTGTACTTTCTCTTTAAGTACTCTTTTGAGAACTTTACCGGTTGCATTTTTAGGTAATTCTTCTACAAAATAGATATGCTTTGGCAATTTAAAGTTAGCGAGATGGATTTTAAGATATTTTCTCACATCCATTTCTTGAAGTGTAACGCCCTCTTTAGGTTGTATAAAAGCTAAAACATCTTCATCATTTGTTTCATCTCTAATCCCAATAACCGCTACGGAATCAACTCCTTCGTATTTAAAAATAACTTCTTCTATCTCTCGAGGATAGACGTTGATGCCCTTAGAAATAATCAAATCTTTTTTTCTGTCCACGATATAGATAAATCCATCTTCGTCTTTCTTGCCCAAATCGCCACTGAGCAACCAGCCATTGACTATCGTTTCATCGGTTGCATCAGGTCTACCAAGATAGCCTTGCATCACACAATCACCTTTAATCATAATCTCGCCAACCTCACCTGTCTTCACTTCCATCATCTCTTCATTCACAATCTTCACTTCATAACTAGAAAGCGGCAATCCTACGGAAAGAGGCTTTTGTTTATCAAGACGATTCACTGAAACGGCAGGAGAACATTCACTTAGTCCATAGCCTTCTAAAAGAGTTGCTTTTGTAAATTTTGCATTAAAGTCATTGAGCGCTTGCTCACTTAAAGGCGCACTGCCTGAGATGAAAATACGTACTTTATTAAACCACATAAAATACCAAGGTATCTTCGCTTTTAAAAGAGCCGTATAAAGTGTTGGAACACCTAGAAAAATCGTCACTTGCTTCAAAAGTGTCTGCTTTAAAACATTAGCAAAAGGAAAAACTGACTTCACAATGACGATGGAGGAACACGTATACATCGGTAAAAGTACCATGATGGAGAGCGTGAAAGAGTGAAACATAGGTAAGAAAACGATAAATCTATCTTTTTCTGTAATGTGAAATGACTCCGCTCCCGCAATAGAGTTTGAAAAAAAGTTCTTATAGGAGAGCATTGCCCCTTTGGGTTTGCCCGTTGTGCCAGAGGTATAAACAATGCACGCTAGGTCATTTAAAGAAGGTCTTTTTTCAAGCCGTTCATGGGTTTCTTGAGAAATATCAATCTCGGTAAAACTATAATTTCGCTCATCTAAATGATCATACTTATCTGTCCAAACGATTTTTTCTATCGTGGTAGTATCGAGTAAATCTTTGGTTTCAGGCGCAAAAGAGGGAGAAGAAACGAGCATCTTTGCATGAGAATCATTTAAAATATATTCAAATTCCTCTCGTTTTAAAAAGGTATTTAAAGGAACGGCAACCGCTCCAATCTTAGTAATAGCAAACAAAGAAACTACAAATTCTTCAGAGTTGCCAATAATCATGGCAACTCTATCTCCACTTCTAATACCACTAAATTCCAAAAAACGTGCAAACGTATCAACATTTTGTTTGAGCTTAAGATACGATACTTTTTTATCTTCTATAAAAATAGCCGTCTTTTGAGGAGCATTCTTAGCATTCGCCTCTATAATCTCATAAAAATTTTGATATGTATAGCCCAGCATAATTAGAACTTATACTTTAGAGATGCTGTAACGAGGTGCGCAGATGAATCAGTAAATGTGCCATTGACTGTTCCATTGCTTACTGTTCGATCTTCTTTATCATCATACAAATAAGCTAACCCTACTTTTGTTTTCTCATTTATTTTATACTCAAAACCTACTGAGTAAAGTTTTGCATCAGAATCTGGGAGTTCAAAACCAAGTGTACTATCTGGCGCTGGTGTTTTATCTATGGCAAAACCAGCCATTAATTTTAAAGCATCGCTATACTGATGTGAAATACCTATTCTATATGCATTTACATCTTTCCAAAGTTTATTTTTTGGTGCATCAAAAGCAGAATACAAGATAGGATCCGCCAATGTTGTATCATAGCTAAAATCTAAATTTTTGTAAGAAGACCAATAAGTCCTCTCAAAAACAAATTCAACAGTCGTTTTATCCATTGTGTAAGCTGCTGCTAATGCTAGAGATGCCGGCAAAGGAATTGTAACACTTGCTCCACCATTGTATGGTGTTGCCAAACCTGTTCTTGTTAAATATGCATCTCCCTCAACAGTTAAATCAACTTTTGAACGATAAGTTGCCGATAATATCAAATCTTTAACGGGCTTATAAGTCATTGCCAAGTTATATCCAAAATCAATAGAATCTCCAGTCAAATCCCTACTGGCATTAATATAAGTGGGTCCTGCAAGAACAGTTACAACTCCATTACTTTTAACAACACCTTCAGTATAAACTCCTCTCAATCCAAAACCTAAAGAGAATTGATCGTTTACTCTGTAACTAGCTGTTGGATTGACTTCAATCACCTTAAGAGTAAATTCCTCTGCAAAAGTTTTTGCATAAGACTCATCCCATCTTTTTGAAAGACCAGCAGGAGCTACAATAGAAAGACCATAACGCCAATCACCCATCATCGGAGAAACATAATGCATTGTTGGCATAAAAAATTGTTCCTCTAAAGAATCTCCACTGCGACCTGGAACAGCTGTCGTAAAACTCACTTTTGGCAAATTAATATAAGTCATGCCCATTTCAATATAAGCACCCTCGCCCATAAAAACCATATTTGCAGGGTTATAATAACTGGCATCGGCGCCATTAGCACTCGCTACATAAGCCGCACTCATAGCAACAGAATTTAATGATTGCTCAGGGATTCTGTATCCAGAAGCAAGAAGGGTGGCAGCACTGAGGCTTAGGAGGGTGGCAACTTTCACGATATTTTTCATCTATTGTCCTTGAGTTTTTATTTGATAAGACTATAAAGCAGGATTATTTCTTCTGCCCATAGTGTGTCATCGATTGTTTCTAGTATCAGGGGCATATCATCCATTCTATCATCGTTCATGATAAAACTAAATGGCTCGACACCTAATTTTCCCTTGCCGATAGAATCATGTCTATCAACTCGTTTGCCCAAATCAGGTTTAGAATCATTAAGATGCATTCCTTTAAGATACGAAAACCCAATGATTGTATCAAATTTTTTCATCGTTTGCCTATAACTTTCTTCGTCCCGAATGTCATATCCTGAGGAAAAAAGGTGGCAGGTATCGATACAAACACCGACACGTGCTTTATCGATACTGTTTTCCATAAGATAAGCAAGATGTTCCATTTTGTAACCTAAATTGCTTCCTTGTCCAGCGGTGTTTTCTACTACCAGTGTGACATTTTTGGTTTGACGCAATGTTTCATTCATGCTCTGGCTAATCAATTCCAAACAAGCTTCTTCGCTCATCATTTTAAGATGACTTCCTGGATGAAAATTGAGTTTATCTAACCCAAGTTGCTCACATCGCTTTACCTCATCGATAAAAGCGTCAAGAGATTTTTGTCGCTGTTCCACCTCATGATGCCCAAGATTGATGAGATAACTATCATGTGGCAAAACGTGCTTTGGTAAAATTTGTGATTTTTCAAGTGCTATTTTAAATTTATCGATATCTTCTTTTTCAAGAGGTTTTGCTTCCCATTGGCGTTGATTTTTAGTAAACAGTGCAAATGCTTTTGCTCCGATTTTTTGCGCATTAACGGGAGCATTAAAAACGCCACCGCTTGCACTGACATGTGCGCCTACAAATTTCATTTAAGTTCCTTTAGTTTTATTAAAATACCATTTTGACTATCTTTAAAATAGAGCGATTTATGTTCAACTTTGTAGATAATATGACTTTTAGGAAGCACTATCTCTTGCTCAAATCCACCCTCTATCTTCGCCATATTTTTTCCATCATAAAGAGGTTGCATATTCAATATATCGTTTATCATCCCCTCGTAGTGCTCATTTTCAAAGAAGAGTCGGTTAAATTCTAACTTATCCATGCAACGCCCATCGAGACAAACGTTTTGGGTTACCTCGAGATTAAAAAGAATTGAACCTGCTGAAAATATCTGTAGATTGGTGTATGCTTTGCCATGATTTAAAAAGCCTGTATCGGCAAGTGCTATTTGCTTATTTTTAATCGTGACAAGGTAAGAATTTGATGAACTAATAGGTGTTTTAGTCGCACAACCAGTGAAGAGAAAAGCCAAAAGAACGATTACATGTAAAGCTATTTTATTCATTTGCATGCCTTACATGTACCTTTTAAAACGATGCTTTTAACATCACCTTCGACTTCTCCCATGCTCACATCAATGCACTTTATCTGATGGCATTCTTCGCAAATAAAATGCGCATGAATAGAAGTTGAAAGTTCAAAGTACCATTTTCTATCATCTGATTCAAACTTGTGAACAATGCCTAAACTTTCAAATTTGGCAATGTTGCGATAGAAAGTTGCTTTATCCATCATTGTTTCCATTTTTTCTTTGATTTGTTCATAATTCAAAGGGGTATGCGCATTTTTAAGCACTTCAAGTATCGAGGAGCGCGCATTGGTTATTTTAATATCATGTTTGTCAAAAATAGCTTTTATCTGTTCGCTCATCACTTATCCCATTATTTAATGGTGAATATTATCCAAAATTTTATTAAGTTACAACTAAGTTGCATTGCACTAAGATTTCACAAAATTATGCAACTTAGTCGCAAAGGAACCTTTATGAAACGTTTTTTTCTTTTATTTTCACTTTTATTTTCGCTCACTCTTTTCGCAAAACCCACTGTTACGGTGAGCATTATCCCTCAAAAATACTTTGTTGAACAAATAGCTAAAGAGCTTGTTACTGTCAATGTAATGGTAGGAGCAGGTTCAAGTCCTCACACCTATGAACCCAAACCTGCACAAATGAAAATGCTCGCTAACTCCGATGCGTACTTTAGTATTGGCGATGGTTTTGAAAAAGCTTGGCTTCCAAAATTTAAAAGTTCTAATCCTCACATGTTGATGGTAGATTCCATCAAAGGTATTCAAAAAATTGCGATGAGTGGGCATCATCACGAGGGTGAAAAAAAAGGACATGAAGTACCCGAAGAACTCGATCCCCATGTCTGGCTAGACCCGATGCTCGTGAAGATTCAAGCACGCAATATACTCGATGCACTCTCTTCTCTTTATCCTTTACATGTAAAGACATTTGAGCAAAATTATGATGAGTTTATACGCTCTATTGATACGTTAGATGCAACCATTCAAGCATCTTTAAAAGAAGTTACTAGTCGTACTTTTATCGTTTTTCATCCCTCTTTTGGATACTTTGCCGCTCGTTACCATCTTGAACAACTTCCCATAGAAGTAAGTGGAAAAGAAGCTAAACCCAACGAGCTCGCTACCATTATCAAAGAAGCCAAAGAGGAGAATGCCAAAGTTGTTTTTGTATCGCCTCAATTTTCTCAAAAAAGCGCCCAAACTATCGCCAAACAAATCAATGGAAAAGTTTTAACGATAGATCCACTCGCTTATGAATGGCATGAAAATTTACTCAATATCGCAAAGATTTTTCAATCAGCACTAAAATGATATAATTTTGCATGAAAAATGACATTGAAATAAAAAACCTCTATTTTGGGTACGACGGCGTTAATGTACTTGAAGATATCAATCTTGTGTACAGCAAAAAAGATTTTCTCTCTATCATTGGACCAAATGGTGGAGGGAAAAGTACCCTTTTAAAAATAATGCTAGGCATACTAGAACCCAAAAGTGGTTCTATCTTACTCTTTGGGGAAAAGCCCTCTGAAGTCACCCGTCGCATCTCGTATGTGCCGCAAGATACACTTGTCAATAAAGATTTTCCTATCAAAGTGATGGATGTTGTCTTGATGGGAAGACTCTCAAAATCTAAAGCCTTTTCAAACTACTCAGAAGAAGATAAAAAAATCGCCTTAGAAATGTTAGAAAAAGTGGGCATGAGTGAATTTGCTAATCAAAAAATCAATGCCCTCTCTGGAGGTCAACGCCAAAGAGTTTTTATCGCAAGAGCGCTTGCGAGTGAAGCGGAGATACTTTTTTTAGATGAACCTACTGCAAGCATCGATACAGCGGGGCAAATAGACATTTTTAAACTTTTAAAAGAACTCAACCAATCCGTAGGCATCGTCATCATCAGTCACGATATCAATGTGGCGCTGAATTATGCGACTAAAGTTGTACATGTAAACAAAACACTCTATTTTCATGATGTACCAAAATCACACAATTTCAAAGCTTTTGAGTCTTCTAGCGAGCATCTTTGCCCGATAGAGCTCATCACCGCTACGCGATGCAATCACACCCACTAAAGAGAGAACATGATAGAAATTTTACAATTTGATTTTATGCAAAATGCTATTTTTGCATCACTCTTAGTTAGCATTGTTTGTGGCATTATCGGAACACTTATCGTTATTAATAGAATGGTATTTATAGCAGGCGGTATCGCGCATGGCTCGTATGGTGGCATTGGACTTGCCTTTTACTTTGGCATCGCTCCTATGCTTGGCGCTTCTTTATTTGCTCTTTTTTTAGGCTGGATTATCGCTTATATTACTTATCAAAACACCAGTCGCATCGACTCACTTATCGGTGTTCTTTGGGCTTTTGGTATGGCTTTTGGTATCATCTTGACCGATTTAACACCTGGCTATAATGTTGATTTGATGAGCTATCTTTTTGGGGCTATTTTGTCTGTTTCCACAGAAGATTTATGGGCGATAGGTTCTGTTTTAGCTATCGTTTTTACATTTGCTTTACTGTTTTATAAACAGCTACTTGCCATGAGTTTTGACGCTGAATTTGCAAAGCTAAGAGGATTAAATGTAAAGTTTTTATACTTTGCATTGGTTTTAATTATCGCGCTAGGTGTAGTTATCATCATTCGAGCCGTGGGACTTATCTTGGTTATCGCACTACTGACCATCCCGCCTTATATCGCTGAGAAGTTTACCAATTCGATGGGAAGTATGATGCTTCTTGCCTCGCTACTTTCTTCTCTTTTTTGTTTAGTGGGACTTTATATCTCGTATACTTTTAACCTCAGCAGTGGTGCTTGTATCATTCTTGTAGCAACTTTAACTTTTTTTATTCAAATGCTCACACTGAAGTTACTGAAAAATTAAATGCTTTTCGTCTTATATCGTATCGCAAAATAAGACCCTAGCTCCGCAATAAGCATCCCGCCCAAAATGAGTCCTGCTCCACTTAATTGCGCAAAACTCAAAGCTTCATTGGCAAAAAAGTATCCAAAAACACCTGCACTCACAGGCTCAATGGTAAAGATAATGGCGGTTTTTGCAGCAGTTGTAAATCTCTGCATTGCCGTTTGAACCCAAAATGCAAAAATAGTTGCAAAAATAACCGTAATCAAAATTGCATTGATAAAAAGTTCATTGACCTGTGGCGGCATAATGCTTCCCTCCAACCACAAACCACCTACAATAGAACATAAAGCCACAACGAAAAATTGAATGGTCACCAATAAAAAGATATTGTATTTTTTAGAAAGATAACCTGTAAAAACGATGTGCAAAGCAAACATAATGGCGCAAATAAATGCATAAAATTCGCCAAAAGAAAAGCCTATCTCGCTATTTAAAGTCAGAAAATAAAGCCCAATAGAAGCGATAATTGCGCCACACAAAGAGAACAAAGAGGCTTTTTGCTTAAAAATAAAATAAGAGGCAAACGGTACGATAATGACATTTAATCCTGTGATAAATCCAACTGTTGAAGAGTACGTGTACTTAAGACCAAAGGTTTGAAAGGCATACCCTAAAAACATAAAAAGCCCTAATAAACTTCCTGCTTTTAAAACTTCTTTATCAAGATATTTGATTTGTTTATAGGAAATGAGTGCCATTAAAACACCTGCTAGAAAAAATCTCCAAAAAAGAAACGTATAAACAGGGGTCTCATTAACGGCTGATTGAACAATAAAAAAAGTACTTCCCCATGCAATGGCAACTAAAAGGAGTAAAAAATCTGCCCCTAATTCTCTTAATTTATGATGAATCAAAATACAACTCCGCCTATTTTTAAACTTTAGAATCGGCATTGTATCAAAATGATTTGGGTAAATAGACAACTTTAGAAAAATTATCTGACAAAAAAGCGAAGTTTTATTTATCTATCTAAAAATAAAATGCTATAATCCCAAGATTAGTAAAATATTTTTATACTATTTTAATATTTAGAAAGGCTACCTTAAATATGAAGAAAACCCAACTAACCCTTTTCTTTGTTTTTCTCGCTCTTTTAACCTCAAGTTATGCAGAAGAAAATAAACCAACTACGGGTGAAACGCTTTTTAAACAATGTGCTGGATGCCATGGTGCAGATGGTAAAAATAAAGCTTTTGGGAAAAGTGGTATTCTAGCCGGGCAAGAAGCAAGTGATTTAGTAGAAAGCATAAAATTTTACAAAGAAAGCGAATTTAAAACGCACAGTTCTACTGCCGTCATGGCAAAGCAGGTTAAAAATATTAGTGATAAAGACATTATTGACTTATCAAGTTATATCTCAAAATTAAAGAAATAATACATTAAAACAAAGGCTTAATGATGAAAAAAGCTCTCTATTTACTCTCATCCATTCTTTTTAGTATCAGCTTGCTTTCTACAAATCTCCAAGCAAGTGCGATTAAAGGAAAGATTTTTTATGCCCAAAATCTCAAACAATCTTGCGGCTTTACCGGTGAACTTATGGGCAAAAAGCATACTATAAGTGAATGGAAGAAATTTTATGAAACCAACACTCTTAATGATGCACTTAAAGTAACTTGCCCAAAAATGGTAGACGTTACAACTGAAAAAGATTTGACAAATCTCTATCACTTCTTGAGTTCATTTGCAAGTGATAGCGGAAACGTTCCTTCTTGTAACTAATAGACGATCAAGCTCAAGGGTTTCATCCCCTTTATCTTACTTTTATATTGTATTGCTACAATTATGAACTTATGCCGTATTTAGAAAGGTTTTAATGAGTCAAGCAATAGTGCAGATGGAAAATGTCGATAAATATTATGGCGATTTTCATGTACTTAAAAATATTAATTTTTCCGTTACAGAGGGTGAAATAGTCGTTATTTGTGGTCCTAGTGGAAGTGGCAAATCAACACTTATTCGTTGTATCAATAAACTAGAAGAGATAGATAGTGGAGAAATCATCGTTGATGGATACAATCTATACGATAAAAAAACCGATATCAATCAAGTCCGCGCAGAAACAGGTATGCTTTTTCAACACTTCAATCTTTTTCCACACCTCACTATCTTGGAAAACATCACCATTGCGCAACGTAAAGTCAAAAATATCTCTAAACATGATGCCAATGAAATTGCGTTAAAACTCCTTGAACGTGTAGGACTTGTCCATAAAGCTGAGGGCTATCCTAATGAGCTCAGTGGTGGACAAAAACAACGTGTTGCCATTGCTAGAACACTTGCAATGAAACCAAAAATTATTCTTTTTGACGAACCAACTTCTGCACTTGACCCAGAGATGATAGGGGGAGTTTTGGATGTTATGAGAGAATTGGCACATGAAAATTTTACGATTGTTTGTGTCACGCACGAAATGGGCTTTGCCAAAGAAGTAAGCAATAGGGTTATCTTTATGGATGAGGGAACGATCATCGAAGAGGCAACACCTGAAGAATTCTTTGCTAACCCCAAAACAGAGCGTGCACAGAAATTTTTACAAGAAGTATTAACACATTAACAACATCTAATAAACCAAATCTAAAGGAGTCTGAATGAAGAAATTTCTAGTCGCATTACTCGTAATGTTAGGTCTAAACCTTATGGCTGATGATATCAACCTATGGCAGAAATCTACGCTCAATAGTATCGTACAAAAAGGTGTTTTAACAGTTGGCATGGAGCCTGGATATATGCCTTTTGAGATGAAAGACAAACAAGGCAATATCATCGGTTTTGATGTTGACATGGCAAATGAAATGGCAAAAGCCATGGGTGTTAAGCTTCAACTTGTACCAACTGCTTGGGATGGCATCATCGCTGGTTTAATTACAGGAAAATACGACATCATTATGTCAGGTATGACCATTACTCAAGAGAGAAACCTCAAGATTAACTTTGCTGACCCTTATATTAGTGTTGGACAAACTATCCTTGCTAGTAAAAAGCACGCTGGTAAAAAATGGAGTGATTTGGATAAACCAGAATACACTATCGTTACTAAACTCGGTGTTACTGGTGAAATTGCAACACGAAAAATGTTCAAAAAAGCAAAAATTAGAACTTTTGAAACAGAAGCTGACGCAGCACAAGAAGTACTTAATGGAAATGCAGACGGTATGGTTTATGACAAACCTTATAATGCTATCTTCTTTGCTGAAAAAGGTGGTGCTGGCAAGTTAGTACATATGAGTGAAGAACTTACTTATGAACCTCTTGGTTGGGCTATTAGAAAAGGTGATCCAGATTTTCTTAACTGGTTGAATAACTTCCTAAATCAAGCAAAACATGATGGTTCATACCAAAAAGTCTACGACAGATGGTTTAACGATACTGCATGGCAAAAAAAGGTAATGTAACTAGTGGCAAGAGAGAAACAAAAACTTTTGCACAATAAAGCATTCGGTCACTTTGTGGCCGTTGCTTTTTATGTTGCGCTTGGTTATCTACTATTTACTGCTGCTTCAAATATGAACTACATCTGGAAATGGACAAGTGTTCCCAAATACTTTGCTTATGAAAAAGTAGATGCTATTTCATCTCCTGTTGATGGAGTTATTAAAGTAAGCGACTCTTCTATCATTATACAAGGGACAGATGATAGTAAAGAAGTCATTATCGATAAAACTTTTAGCATCGAAGTTAAAAGTGGGGATAGTGTTTATGAAAATGACATCCTTGCTAAAAAGACCTATTGGCAGATAGGGCCGTTATTGGAAGGACTTATTGTTACCCTTCAAATATCTGGTATGGCAGCTGTTCTTGCCTTTTCGATTGGTGCTATTTTAGCGCTTATGCGTATTTCAAATTATCAATTTTTAAAAGATATTGCTACTGTTTATATTGCCATCATTAGAGGAACACCTCTTTTGGTACAAATTTTTATATTTTATTTTATTATTGCTACCATATTTGAACTTGAACGATTTCTAGCAGGGGCTTTGTCTTTAGGTATATTTTTTGGAGCGTATATCGCTGAAGTTTTAAGAGGCGCCATTCAATCTATCGATCAAGGACAATACGAAGCAGCTAAATCGCTTGGTATGAACTATGTTGAAACCATGCTTTATATCATCATGCCACAAGCTTTAAAACGAGCACTTCCAACACTTGTAGGAGAGATGATTGCACTTGTGAAAGATTCTTCACTGGTTTCAGTTATATCTATTACTGACTTGACAAAAGTAGGACGTGAAATCGTAGCCAATACCTTTTCTCCCTTTGAAACATGGCTTATTATTGCGGCTATGTATTTTGTCATTACATTTTTATTAGCAGGACTTGGACACAAAATCGAAGGTAACATGAAAAAACAAGGTGGCATGTAAGCATTTACGCCTACATATCCCACATAAGATGAGTTAAAATATATACTCTTTTAACTCATCTTTCAAATTTTCAATAATTTCTTGCTCTCTTTGAAGAATATAAGCTGCTATTTTTTTATCCATCCCTTTTTTAGGAAAAATGCGCATACAATATCTATAAGTACCTTTACACTCAATGATATTCATCACTTCGCCTTCAACTGCTATATTTTTATTTTTAGAAGATGAGTTCAAATCAAAATCTACTATTACTTTAGCACCTACAAAAATGCCATTATTTTCACTGCTTAATACGCCCAAACCATTCATTGAAAGATCATACAACCTTCCACTCGTCTGGGTATCTCCAAATTGATGCAGATAAACCTTCGCAACGATATCTGGATGAACACGTATAAATTCTCTTTGCATAGCTGGCATATTTAAAAGATAGACAAAGTTATTCAAAACAACCGTATCGGTTAAAAAATTATTGTAAAAAATATCTGCTTTAATATGCTTTCCAAAATATTTATTCTGAACAATAAAAGCATGTCCATCAAGTTTCATAGCAATCTCTTGCAATTTATCGATGCTGAAAGTAACATTTTCACCATCTATTCCTATAACTTTTGCCTCATAGTTAATAGGAACCCCTTGATAGAGGTTAAGAAATTTAATACTTCCTTCTTCTTCTTTGATTTTATGAAATATATCTATCATATTATTGCCACTCATCACAAAATCATTACTACTAAAATTAAGCGAAGTCGTAGGTTTAATATATTGATGCGTAGCTTCATTTTCAAAAAACTGAATAAAATGGTTAATACTGGTGATTAAAATTTCGAGTTGAGGAGAGATTTTCTTTTCTTTTGAAAACTTCATATAATTTTCTATCAAATAAAACATACTTCTGCTCACCAAAAATCCAACTATGACTGTATCTTGTTGAAGTATTGCCAAAAATTTTTCTCGTAATCTAGTAGAATCAAGATTTCCCTTGAAAACATTTTGATAAATTAAGCTCGCCATTTCTCTTGTCTCTGCTTGAGATAAGTGGCAGCGATAACTTGTACAAAGAGAACTAAAAAACTCAATAAATAAAGGTTCAAACTCTTTTAAAAAAAATGCCGAATTTGATAAAAATTTATCTTTTTCTATGGTTGAAATCTCGTTTTTCATCTTTTTTCCGTTGATAGGTTCTGATTTTTATTATATCACTTTTTATAAAAGAGATTTGATATATCTAATATT
>JAFLKZ010000019.1:1962-20423 GCA_019162915.1 Campylobacteraceae bacterium | reverse complement strand
AGTGCTAACGTCATCGTAGCAGGCATGGGACTTGAAGAGCCTTTTGACGAAAAGATGGTACGCGCTCTTTTACTGGATAATGCCCTTCCCCTCGTTATCGATGCTTCGTTATGTTACCACCAAATAATTAATGAGATAATTGAGAGTCAAAAAGAGGTCGTTTTAACACCACATCCCAAAGAGTTTGCTTCTATCTTGAGGCTTACATGTAAAGAAGAAGCAGACGTCGAGCAAATACAACAAAACCGGTTTAAATACGCCAATATTTTTAGCCAAAAGTTTCCGCACATCGTCCTTGTACTCAAAGGGGCAAATACCATTATCGCCCATGAAAACAAACTTTACATCAACGCTTTTGGAACCCAAGCCCTCGCAAAAGGAGGCAGTGGCGATGTACTCTCAGGCATGATAGGCGCCCTCATTGCACAAGGGTATACGCCCAAAGATGCTAGCATTAGTGCCTCGTTAGCACATGCGTTGGTTGCCCAAAAGCTTACATGTAACAACTATGCACTAACACCCATCGACTTATGTAAAGGTTTAAAATGGTTATAAAAAAAATCGTGATTTTGTTTAGTGGAACAGGCTCTAACCTTGAGAAGCTCCTCGAAAACCTCCACCATAAAACATTTGAACACTGCACAATAGAAGTTGCAACTACCATTTGTAACCGCCCTCATGCTGAGGGTATTGAAAAATCAAGACACTATGGCATTGAACCTCTTATCTTAGACCATACACTTTTTGAAAAGAGAGAAGATTTTGATAAAGCATTAGTAGAAGCTATCCACAAAAGTGGTGCGGAGCTGACTGTTTTAGCAGGTTTTATGCGTTTTTTAACGCCTTGTTTTACCCAGAATATCAAAGCTATTAACTTGCATCCTTCTCTTTTACCGCTCTTTAAAGGTGGTAAAGCCATAGAAGAGAGTTTTCATTCTCCCCTTAAAACAGCAGGAATTAGTGTACATTACGTTAGTGAAGAATTAGATGGTGGAGATATCATCGCGCAAAAATCTTTTGAAAAAACAGAAGGTATGAGTTTTGAAGATTTTGAATCAAAAATTCACATACTCGAACATGAATTACTCCCAGAAACAATCAAAAATTTACTCAATAGGAAATAAAATGAACGATATTCTAAAAGTAGGAAACATCGAATTCGCAAGCCGTCTTATCGTAGGCAGTGGAAAATATCCAGATTTTCAAACCACCAAAGACGCTACTCTCATCAGTGGCTCAAAACTTATCACCGTAGCCGTAAGACGTGTGAACATCACCAACCCTAAAGAAGAAAATCTTTTAGACTACTTTAAAGGGACAGATATCAAAATGCTTCCTAATTCCGCAGGTTGCACCACAGCAGAAGATGCCATCACTCTTTTTAGGATGGTCAGAGAGGCAACAGGCATCGATCTCATCAAACTTGAGATCATAGGCGACTTGACAAAGACGCTTTATCCTGACGTCATGGAGACCCTTAAAGCGTGTGAAGTGTTAGCACGCGATGGCTTTACCATCATGACTTATACAAACGATGACCCGATTATGGCAAAAAGACTTGAAAATGCAGGAAGTGCTGCCATCATGCCTCTCGCCTCACCTATTGGTAGTGGGCTAGGTATTCAAAATAGATACAATGTTTTATTTATCAAAGAAGCGGTCAATATCCCTGTCATCGTTGATGCAGGTATTGGATGTGCTAGTGACGCCGCTATTGCTATGGAAATAGGAGCTGATGGTGTTTTAACCAATACTGCTATTTCCCAAGCTAAAAATCCTATTCAAATGGCAGAAGCGATGAAATATGCCGTCTTAGCAGGACGCGCAAGTTTTCTAGCCGGAAGAATCGCAAAAAAACCTTTCGCAACTGCTAGTTCTCCAACCGAAGGGTTGATAGAATTTCAACCTAAAGGTTAGAAAAATACGTCATATTGGCACTTTTCTAAATAAACCTTGACAAAAGGCTGAAATTTGTGTAGAATTTCAGCCTTAAATCGGCATCTATAGCGATGTCATTTTTTGATAGTCGGGGCGTAGCGCAGCCTGGTAGCGCACCTGGTTTGGGACCAGGGGGTCGAAGGTTCGAATCCTTTCGCCCCGACCATGTTATTTCGTTAAATATTGTTAAAAATGATGGTGGGTGTAGCTCAGTCGGTTAGAGCATCAGGTTGTGGTTCTGAGGGTCGTGGGTTCGATCCCCATCACTCACCCCATTAATTTAAAAGAGCTGTTTTTATGCGCTCGTAGCTCAATTGGATAGAGCAACGGACTTCGGATCCGTAGGTTGTAGGTTCGACCCCTGTCGAGCGCACCACCTCCAATCAAAGATGCGCTCTTAGCTCAGCTGGATAGAGCAACGCCCTTCTAAGGCGTAGGTCACACGTTCGAATCGTGTAGGGCGTACCACCTCCTTTAAGACGAAGCTTTTGCTTCGCAAAATTTACTACTGTTGTGTGCGGATATGGTGAAATTGGTAGACACGCCAGACTTAGGATCTGGTGCCGCGAGGCATGGAAGTTCGAGTCTTCTTATCCGCACCATCCCTTTAATAGGGACTTTCAAACAATTTTTCAACTTCTTTTCACTCTCCTTTAAAATTAACGGGTACGGTATAGGGTACGGTTTTGGAATTTATTTTTTTACTTTTAATTAAAATAACTTTCAAGCTTTTCATAATCAAAATATTTATTTTCTGCTCTCATTTTTTGCTCTACTCTATCCCAGTCAATGACAAATTCAGTAACATTAACACCTTTTAGCCTATATGAGTTATCAAGTAATTGTAAAAAATAAGCAATAATACTTCTATGATTACCGTGACGAATAATATATTTTTTCTTACCTCGAATATCATTTATACAATAATATGTTATGGCTTCTAAAGGATCGATTTGATTTATATTTGAGAAAAAATATTCCTTATTGAAATGTTCATTTTTCGAAAAAAATTGTAAAAACTTCTTCTTACTAATAAATATCTCAAATAATGACTTATCGCAAAAATGCGGATGATGTGATGTAGCAATAATATCTAAAGGTTTTATATCAATATCATCATGTAATATTGTTTTAGTAAAATTTCTATTTACAAGAATATCTGTTAATTTTAAATCACCAAATTTTTGCATTTCATAATCAAATAAAATTTTACTTTTAATATTATGATCTTGTAGATATTTAACTATAGTTTCAAATGTTGTTTGAGATTCATTATTGAATAAATTTTGTATTATCATATTATAGAATAGAACAAAAGATTAGTTCCATGATTAAATAACTTCAAAAAATTCAAATAAAATATTCCCATAGTTTTTCGCATTGTGCCTCTCACATGAATATGGTCTTTGAAAATCTGGAATTACATACGTATCAGAAAAAATATTTTTTATCTCTTTTGGATCAACATGAATTGCTTTCATTCAATTTACTTCTTATAGTGTTATACGCATAAATTAATACATCATTTATTTGTTAAAATCTTTATTCCACTTTTCCAATGCACCGTCAATCGGTATAAAATAACCTCTCCATTTATGTGTTGCAAGAAACGCTGTAATCCTTGCTTTTGTTTTACCACTATTATCACTCCATCCACCAAAACCAAGAGTAACACCAAGATGAAGAGCAATGTAAAAAGTTGCTTTTAGCATGTAGTAGGCAATAATCAAACTAGGAATAGCATCAATTACATTAATCAAAATACCATTACCTTTTAGTCCAAATAATTCATTTAAAAATAATATTATTTTATGGCATACCACACCCCAAATACCAACACCAAGAACAATACCAAAAAACATTGTAAACATTGTTATGAGGCTAGATGCGCTCTCTTCTGAATCTGTGAATTTAAAATTTATCTTTTCCATTTTTAACCCCTGTGTTTATTCTTCTTCTCTTCTTTAATCAAGTTAAATATCTCTTGCATTGCTTCTTTATGTGTTAGCTCACCTTAACCATGATTTCAATATCAAAGCGATCACAATACATGTATTCGATTGTTGACCTCGTACAACGCTCTCTATCGTCCTGTATTGATCGTTGAAAGCCGTTCCTTGTACTCTCTTAGTATCGACAAATTTCACTCAAGCTTTTAGGTTGATAAGGCATTTTATAGCTTTATCGCACATGCTCTTCTAAGTTATGTTTGTATTCATAGTCGGTCATTGTCGTACATGCAAAGCTCCTTTAAATTGTTTTATCTTTTGGATTTCTGTTTTGAATTTTTCAAAGTCAAATTTAATTACTTGATCTTCTGAAAGAGTTTCTATTTTGATGGGCTCTTTCCAATTCGATGGAAATACAGCAGCTACTTGCTCATAAATATCATTAATTTCTATATCACTATCATATTTATACAGATTAAATTTTATACAAAACCAGATTGCAGTATTAACATTCTTAGGCTGATACTTAAAACACAACTTCACAAATGAAATAAAGTCGTTTTTATACATTTTAAAGAGCATATGGTTGAACTCTGGATATTTTGGATATTCTTTCTTAAATGTATCTAGAAAATTTCCTAATAAAACAGAATTAACCCATTTCATAGAATCTTTATTTTGAATTTCTGATCGTTGAAATTTATCATAGCAATACAAAATAAATTTTGAAAGATTATCAGAAGTGAAATCTTCTTCACTATTTTGTGATGGAATATTAGCAAAAGCTAGTGCCAAATATGATAATCCTTCATTTTTAACTTTTCCAATTTCTTCAATATAATCTAATGTATCCACAAAAAAATTTACTTCTTGATCAAGTCGTTCAACTTCAGATATACCATTGTCGATAGGAGAACGGGGGATAGTGTTATGTATAAAATCTTGATAAAGAAAGTCTTGCAATTTTTCCAGTAACTTTACAAATTCTGCAACTCTATATCCATAATCTTGTGAATTTGCAAACTCTAGCTTTTCAATTGATCCAAATTCTAAAAACTCTTCAAAATCTTCTTTTGTAAAATATTTATCAAGAAGTTTTATAATGGGCCTCTCTTGTTTTTTCCATGCATAATAAGTAGTTGGATTAAAATCAAAAAGTTTCCCCATTAACTCTTTATGTGTCATTGCAACTCCTTTTTTTGATTAAATTATATCAAAAGATATTTTAAAACAACTAAATATAACTAAAGTATTAAATAAAGTTGCTATATACAACAAACTTTAATATTATTGTAAGTTGTGTATTGCTACTATTTCATATATAAATTAAATAAATGTTGTTAATAACAACAAAGGAGTCATATTATGATTGGTAAAATAGCACTAGTATCCGAGGAAACCATTAATTCAATTTTAGATATGCAACAAAAAATATTGAGGTTGCTACAAAATGGTACAAATAACAATACTGATACTTTTTGTAGTGTAAACGAAGCTGCAAATATTTTAGGCTATAGTCCTCAAAAAGTGCGACAAATGGTAGAAGAAGGTACTTTAAAAAAGAAAAAAGGCATGGGGAGAGCTATTAGAATTTATCGTTCATCTATAATGCAATAAAAGGTTAAAAATATGAAAAAAAATAATCTATTACCTAAAAGTGAAAGTCTGAGTTTAGAAGATATTAAAAAAATATTAGGGCACGATAAACTATCTACAATCAAAAAATATCATGAGTCAAAAACTCTTTTCTCTGCCATCGTCAAACTTGGAGAAAAGAGCTAACACCGTTCATGTGACTGAGGGTGTGGTCTGAAATTTTACCACAAAATCCCTCTTTTTTTAAAATTTAAAATAGTAAAAAATAACAAAGGGATAACTATGTCCAAAAAATACTACTGGCTAAAGTTGCCTAAAGACTTTTTTGTTGATCCAAAAATCAAGAAACTTCGGCGAATAGCAGGGGGAGATACTTATGTAATTATCTACTTAAAAATGATGCTCCTTGTTATAAATACTGATGGTATTTTGGTATTTGAAGGAATTGAGCAAACTTTTGCAGAAGAATTAGCAGACAATATTAAAGTTGTACTAGCCTATCTTACAAGTCAAGGTGAAATGATAGAGATTGAAGATGATCAATTTCTTTTACAAAGAGTTAAATACTTAATTGGAATCGAAACTGATGCGGCTGAACGCAAGAGAAAACAAAGAAAAAAAGAACAAGGTGTGACATTGTCACATGACAGTCACGATATGGTCACAACAAGTCACACAGAGAAAGAGAAAGAGAAAGATATAGAGAGTTGTTTTTTAAAAAAAGAAGAATCAAAAAAACTCAAAAAACAACCCCTTTCTCTTTTAAAAAACTCTCCCCTCCCTATCCCTAAAAAAGTAACAACAACCGATGACAAAATCATTATGGAATATGACAGGTTTATTACAAAGGTCGGAAAATGAAAGCGAAAGAACAATACAAATTATGTAGCACAAAAGAGCAAAGGCAGATTCAAACTGTGTTTTGGATTTTTCAAAAGAAGAAGTTCAAAAACATGGAAAAAATCTACCACATAGCACAAGGCTTAGTCCGAGAAGAAAGGGCTTATTACAAACAAAAATCAAAGGAGTTTTTACATGCGCTACATTCATAAAACAACTAAAAATATCATAGATGACAACGACAATATTGTAATAGACCTTACAACTATGTTGCCTCTAAAAAAACTGAGGTTTAACCCTATCCCTTTTTTACTTATAAAAACACAAAGCAAAGAAGGTGCTATAAGCAGAAATGAACTCATAACGCAAAATCGTACATTACATGTAGAAGAAGTGTCAGCATGGTTTTGGATAGCTTTTAGAGCCATCCCATTGTCTTTTTTTATTATCCTGTTTTTTAAAGCAGTTTCACCCTTTGCTTTTTTAATAGGATCGGCAGTTTCGATTTTAGCTTATTTTATTTTGGAGAAATTCCAAAAACCATTTTTACTGTTTCTTTTTTCGATTTTTATTTCCGCTGCGGCACTACTGTCTTTACGATATTTTAATAATGTTTATTTCTTACAAGACACCATGCGGTCAGCCTGCCAAGCTTATTTTTTGATTTTTATAGCTAATGACATTCTTACTAAAAGTAGATACCACTTTTACAAAATTCTCGATTATACAGGTGTTTTTGCAAGGGTTGAGAGATGAAAAAGATCATTCTTTTACTCTTGTTTCTTATCTCTTGCTATGCAGGAGATACTGTAGATAGCAATATTTTTCTAAAAGAAAAACCAGATACTACATCGCTTCCTTTTCAAGCATTGATACTTAAAGATGAATATATCGCTAAATTGATAGACCTAAATTATAAAACAGGAGAAATTAAATACAAGATTTTTCAAAAGCAAAATTTATCTGATCCTGTTGGCTTTTATAGCTACATCCATGAAGGTATTAAAAACTTTGCAACTCTAAGTAAAGACACCATAAATACAAAAATTACATCCTTTTCAAATGATGGAGATGATGCTTCTAAAACCGAAGTAAAAGAGGTTAAAAAAGAAGACAATGAACTGGACTTGGGGCAGTTTTTGCTTGCCGTTTTAATGATAGATAGCGATAAAATTAGCATCGAAGAATCCACTTTAAACAATAAAATAGTCTTACAAAGTGCATATAAACGAGCTTTTCAGGAAAATATCTTCAATGAAAAAGCTCTCATATTTTACATAAAATTCTTTGTAAAATCAGATTCTCTTTTACTACAGCTAAATTTTTTTATTCTAGCTTTATTTTTGCCATTTGTTGTTGGTGGTACGATTATTAAAAAAGGGATTGCCACAATTGATAAAAAAGATGATGATAGCTTGATAGAGCGTGCTCTTGTTGCATTTTTATTATTTTTTACTTTTTACCTCACATCAACACAAGTAAACCAAGTCGCAAGAACACAATTTCAGAGTTTTTACACAAGTCTTGCAGCAGATAGCCTTAAATACGCATCTGATCTTACAAGTATCTTTAGCTCAACATATACCTCATATCAAGCTAGAAACAGTGGTAAATTAGATAAAGAACAACTAGAAAAAATCGTAACTAATCAGCTTCAAAATAAAATTACAATTCCAGCATATCAAGATATTTTCAATATGTGTCTCAATATCTATAAAATTGAAGATTTACCAAAAGATGAACAAGGCTATATCTTTCCATCTGCCTTATCTATCAACCACTTAGGCACAACATGGAGCGAGAGGACTACTCAAAAAGACCCTTCCATTATTCCATTGTCATCGATAGAGTTTTGTCACAATATAGAGGCACAAATAAAAACTTTAACAGCCAAAGAAACAGAAAATACCAAAATTATAAGCGATTACCAAGAAGCAAAAGGCGACAAACTAAACGAACAGCAATTAGCACTTTTACAAAAGCTCCAAATGCAAAATTCACACGATTATGGGTTTCTAAGCGCCCCTATAATAGCCGCAAATAATATGTTTAGTGAGAATCTAAACATGTTTCAACGCAGTACAAAAAGCAAAAATGATGTAGAAACAGCCATTTCACAAAAAAACACAAATTTGGGTATGGAAAAAGGGGTCATTGCAGACTCAGTTTTAGCAGATGCCATAGGCTTGTTACCTTATATGCTTTTGCCAGGGGCAGACAGTATCAAAAGAACGATTTCTGATACGTTAGGCACAGTCTCTTCAAAATTCGAGAGTTTACCATTTGTAGGAACTTTTGTAACGGCAGCGAAACAAGGATTAGGCATAGGAATAGCCATTTTCTTACTTAAATATTTGATTTTGTACCTGCCTATAATCGCTCTTATTTTGGCTTCTTTTGCCGTTACTATCTACTATTTATTTTCGGTTGTCATTTATCTCAATGTATCACCGTATATAGCAGTTTGGGCATTTTCAAAAGGACAAGCAGATGCACTAAAGAGCTTTTTTATTAGAGGTGTTGTTATCGGGCTTAGACCTTTAATTTTAGTCGTATCGATAGCTCTTTGTGCTGTAGGATTAGATCTCATGCGTGCACTAAATACTTTGCTAATCGATGAGCAATTTGATAATTTTTTTAATATCACTATGGTTCAAAATCAACTCTCAACGGCTTATATGTTTAGTGATTATGGACTGATATTTATCAAAGGATTCATTGCCATTGCTATCTCATTGTTAGGGGTTGTAGTTGCATTTTATACAGTTTTTAATAGTACAGAAATGATTCTAAAAATACTAGGAGTAGAAGATAAATCAAGTGGAGATGCCCAAACAGCGATTGGAAGTCAGGTAGATCAAAAGTCAAGTCGAATTTCTCGACCAATGGCATAAAAATAAGGAGAATAAGATGAGTTTCAAAACACTTTTAGCAGGCTTTATTGGAGGCATATTTTTTACTATGGTCTCTATTGTAATCGTTGCAGCACTTTTTACACCATCTCAAGAACAAATCTTGGCGAAAAATAGCAAAGTGGCTCAAATACCGAAGCAAGATTTTAATGCTTCTCGTCATATCCCTCTCATCGTACCAGAGGTTCAAAAATGAAAACGGAAGATCTTAGAGATCTTAGAGAGCTTTTAGGAAATATAGAGTTTGCCAATGCACAATTACAGCAATCTACACAAAAGCTTGAACAATTCAAAGATATCGAGAAATTAGTACCTGTATTACAAAGTTTACGCGAAATAGATCTCGGAAAGCATATCGAAAAAATCAATTTTACAAAAATTGGTGAAGAGGTGTTTTCAGGCGTTAAACAGAGCTTGAATAGCCAAAATACAATCATCACAAACTCAATACAAGCGTTGCAGAAAAAAAGTGAAGAATTAAATAGTGTCGTAGGCAATCTTCAAGAGCTAGATGAAATTTCACAAACTCTTCGAGATCTCAAAAGTAGTTTTAAGAGCTTCAATATCAAGGCAACTATCGCAGGTATTTTATTAGGAGTTTGTTTAGGTGTAGCAGGAGGCTACACCTATTTTGTTCTCAAACGCGATCAGATAGCCCAAGACTACAACGAAAGGCTTAAAACGGCAATAGAGCAGTCTTCCAAGCTTGAAAATCTATTACAAAATAAAGCTTTCGTACTAGATGAAAATGGTGATTACAAAGATATCTTAGTAATTAAAACAAATTTTTACTCTGGCAAATTAAAAGATGGAAATACATGGATTGCATTTTCTAAAAAGGATCAAAAATGAGAACAAAATTATTTCAAGAGTACCTAGCTTTTTTCCAGAAAGACTTTGTACATGTAAGAGTCTTAAACGATACTACATTAGAGATTAGAGGCGTGCAACACCCTATACAAAAAAAAGGTTTTGAGAATTTAATTGAAGCCCTTATTTGTACAGAATTCATTGAAGAAGTGGATTATACCTATGTGCAAAAACTTTATCAAGCAATGCAGAAAGCTTCACTTGGTTCAATGATTTTATTTGATAGATGTGTCATAAAGTCAAAAGAAGCCATTGATGTATTCGTTGAATTAGTTGCTACAGAAGTATCTATTCGACAATTTGACAAAAAACTAAAAGTAATAAATTCATAGGAATATACCATGAAAAATCTAGATCAATGGTGCAATACCAATCAACCAAAAAGGAGAAAAAATAAACTAGTTCAACATGGTGATGCGATTTTAAAGCTCTATGAAAATGGATATACCATAGAACAAATAAGAGCATTCCTTGCATCGCAAAAGATTACTGCATCAGAGCGTTATATCTATGCATACCTTGGCAAGAATATTAATAAAAATGAAAGAAAAGTCAGTAATAAAGTTGCTCAAATCATCACCATGCAAGAGCCAATAGGAATATCGAAAGCAACACAAAGCTTTCTCAAAAACTTAGATAAGGAATAAAAAATGGCAACCATCTATGCAATCGTTTCTACCAAGGGAGGATGCGGAAAAAGCACTCTTTCATTTCACGTGCTGTCAGCAATTTTTACACATTTAGGTCGAAATTTCAAGATTTTTGAAATAGACAATAATAACGACTCAAACATCTATTCACAAAGCGATATTATCAAAAACAATACCCGTAATGCAAAGACGACTGACCAAAATATAGCAGCAGAGATTATATATGAAACACTTTCAAGCGATAATGAAATTATTATCGATGCAGGAGGTGGTGACGATGCATTAAAAGTTATTGAAATCGTTAAAAGCCTCGGTAAAGTTGATGTTAAATGGCTTATCCCCATTAATCAAAATTTGGCACAGCTTAAAAATGCTACTGATACATATCAGAGAATCAATGACCCTAAAAATACTTTTTTTATACTCAATGGATATCGTGATCTTTCTAATCTTAGAGATGAATTTGTCTTCTATTTTGGTGATGCTAATATGAATATTCAAAGTATCAGAGACCAACTAGAAATAAAACAAGAATTCAAAATTCCATTCTCCAATTTTTTTGAAATTTCAGAGATGCAAAATTACACCATTGGTGATCTTGCAAGAATTTCTCAAGAATTACCAAAAGAGAAAGCAACAGCATTTTTCTACGATAAGTTTTCCGATGACAGAAATGCCTTTTTTAAAGCTTGGAATAATTATCGGAACAGTGAATTGGCAGGAGATGTACTAAAACAAATTTTTACCGACTTTCTACCATTTTTTACGGAAAATACACCGATTGAACAAAAAAGCACAAAAGTGAAGTGAAAGTGAACAACATTGAACCAGTTTGCATAAAACTGAACTAAATGTGAAGAGAAAATGCACTCGGAAGAGTTTACACCTGACGGAACTTCGTTCCATAAGATGTTTTTTAAAGTAAAAAAGGGAAGAAATGCTATCAATTAGCAATGTTAGTGTCGAAATGGCATCCACATACTATGAAAAAGATAACTACTATACTCAGCAAAGAGGTGAGTATTTTGGGAGTTTAAAAGATGAGTTAGGGTTGGAAGACCTAACTCATGACTCCTTTCAAGATCTTATCAGAGGCAAAGTTAATGGCAAACAACTTGTTCAAGATGGTGCTAATGGTAAGCATAGAGCAGGATACGATCATACATTTTCAGCTCCAAAAAGTGTTTCGGTTTTACTTGAACTCGCAGAAGCCAAAGAAGATCAAAAACTCTCTCAAGCAATTCGTAAAGCACATGATCAAGCAGTCAATGCATCTTTGTCTCATATTGAGCAAAACTACATTACATGTAACAATAAAAAAGATGGAATCAGCAACCATATCAACACCAATAAAATGATTGTTGCTAAGTTTGAACACGATACCAATAGAGAGCTAGATGCAAATCTTCATACACATGCAGTCATTATGAATATGACTAAAGATAGTGATGGAAAGTATCGAGCAATTTCAAATGAAATACTCTATAACAATAAAATGCTCAACGGTCAATTTTATCGATCAGAGCTTGCCAAAAACTTGAAAGATCTTGGCATTGATATCGAAGTCACCAATACAAAACAAATGCTTTTTGAAATCAAAGGCATTGATAAATCATTGATTAGTGAGTTTTCACAACGCTCAAAGCAAATAGCTGAGTCATTAGATAGTATTCGTGAAAAGTATCCAAATGCAAGTGAAACAGAACTCAAACAATACGCAGCACTAGAGAGCAGAAAATCTAAAAAAGATGTCGATAGAAATCAAGTTAGATCTTATAATTTAGAGCGTGCCTCAAAGATTGCTAATGTAGATCAAATTCTAGGATCCATTCAAGCCGAAAATCTCTCTTTAAAAAACATTGATATTCAAGAAATCATAGAAAAATCAAGTCAAATCATCACAGAGCAAGAAAGCACCTTTACCAAAGAAGGTCTTTTCAAAGTTGCTGCAACATTAGGCATAGGAGAAGTTAGAGCAAAAGATATTTGGGATAGTATAGAAATATCCAATCTCATCAAAATCTCTCAAAATCAATTCACTACGCAAGAAATTCTTACTATCGAAAAAGAGATTATAGAGTTTTCAAATACCACTAAAGATCTTAAATCAAAACTCATAGAAACGCAAATAGAAAATGATGCGACAATGACCCTAGGACAAAATAATGCCCTAAAACATATCCTTACTTCAAAAGACACCTTGATAGGCATTCAAGGCGATGCAGGCACAGGTAAAACCTATATGCTCAAAGCTGTCAAAGAGTTTTTAAAAGATAAAGATATGGAATTGCATGGTTTAGCGTTTACAGGTAAAGCAGCTGATGAATTAGAAGAAGGCTCAGGCATCAAATCTACAACCTTGCATTCATTTTTGAGTAAGTCCACAACACCATCAAGCAAAGAGCAGATCTATATCGTTGATGAAGCTTCCATGGTAGGTAGTAAACAACTCCATCAACTCATTGCCAGAGCTAAAGAGCAAAATGCAAGAATTGTTCTACTAGGTGATACCAAGCAATTTCAAACCATTAGTGCAGGAGCTATCTTTGAACAATTGCAGCAACGAGGTATGCAAACTATTGTCATGGAGGAAACACTTCGCCAAAAAACACAAAGTCTCAAAGAGTGTGTTCAATTTATCAAAGATAAACAGACTGATAAAGCGTTTGAAGTTTTAGAAAAAGAAAAAGTGCTGCATCAAAATATCAATCTTTTTGGTGCAGCCTATCAAGCTTATAAAGAAGATCCAAATGCACTAATTATTACATCTAAAAACAATCTTCGTAATCAAATCAATGAGACAATCAGGCGACACAGGTTATCTCAAAATGAGATCATGGAGTCTCGAAATTTAATTGTCAAAGAAGCTATTGCCCTTAGTACTCAAGAGAAGTTTTTTATCAACGCCTATAAAAAAGATCAAATCGTATTTTTCAACACTTCCAAAAATGGCATCAAAGCAGGTTCAGAAGCAAAGATCATCGAAGTGAACCAAGATAAAAATGAAGTTACATTACAGTTTGGCAAAGAGGATATAAAAGTTATCGATATTTCACTGCATGGAGATCAATTATCGCTTTTTAATGTCAAAGAGCAATCATTTGGTATTGGTGAAAAGATACTCTTTACTAAAAATGATAAAAAACTCAATGTCAAAAATGGCAATATCGGCACGATAAAAAGCATTGATAAACAAGGCACTATCACAGCAAATGTTCAAGGTAAAACTGTACATTTCAGCGCAAAAGAATACAACTACCTAGATCACGGTTATTGCATTACCGATTATAAAGCCCAAGGAGCCACCGCAAATAATGTAGTCATTATCGCAGATTCTGAGATGGCAAATATTAAAAGCTTCTATACTCAAGTCACCAGAGCCAAATACAAAGTTAAAATTATCACAGAAAATCTGCAAAAACTCAAGAAGAATGTCACTAGAAATCAAGTTAAAACCACAACACTTGACCATATTACCAATAATCTACAAGTTTCCAAGCAAGCCATCAAGACAATTTCACAAAACAAACTTTACAAGCTAATCGAACAAATCAAAGAAAAATACCAAATTCTAAAGGAGAATTTACATGCAAGAGTTAAACACCATACTACTCAAAGAGATCAACAACCAGAACATAGTCATGATCGATCAGCAAAAACTGATCTCGGAACTACTCGTGGAGATATCTCAGAAACTGAATCCACCAGAAGAGAAAATCAATCTATCGGAGCCAACAATGAAAGAGATGATAATCGAAGTCCTAGAGAAACTTACCAAAATAGAAGCCAAGATTCAAGATCAACACTAAATCAAAATCATGAAGATGAAATGGAGCGATAACAATGAAAATTCAAATTGAATCACATCAACAAAATCCACAACAGCAAGAACAAGATAATGGTGTCTTAGAAGACCTCTTCAAAGACTTACTTAAAAATGGCATTGAAGCCATCTTAGAGAATGGTATCGTCTCACTTAAAATGCCTCTGGAACTCTTTGCAGAGTTAGGACTTGATTCTATCTTAGACAAGGGGATGGAGAGATGAGTACAAGTGTCATAGTAATTTTTACAATCATCGGGTTAATTTTAGCGTTTGTATTCAAGCCAAGAACCAAAGAAGAGCATGGATTTGTTTTTGAGAATTATCCAATGTCAAGGTATGCATGGGGAAGTGGAGCCAATCCAAAAAAACTGATCAAAGGTTATATTTGGACTCCTTATTCAAAGCTCAAGCACCTTTTCAGTAAGCCTTCATATACTGTCTTTCTTGATGAATTTCGCTTCCTTCAAGAATTTACCAGTGAATCAATGATGAATGGTTTTTTAAAAAAGAGAGCAGAAACAACCAAAATCTCCTTACCACCGATTCTTCTTAGAGAAGGAATGCTTATTGTCGGTAAAATGGGATCAGGCAAAACTACATTTTATAACAATCTTTTAACTCAACCTTTTTACAATAGAGCCTTGATACACGATGTTAAGCAAGATACGATTCAAACGCTTTATGTACCTCGTAAAGATCTTATATTATGCCCATATGATGAACGAAGCTGTCTTTGGGATGTTATGAGCGAGGACGAAGGTACCATTAAAACATTCTTTTTTGACTACATAACTTCCATATTAGGAGAAAAAGCGGATTATTTTAAAGCTGCCTCAGAAAAGCGCTTTAACGATGTAGCTTTACAAGTAAAAACCTCTTATAAAAATGCAACTCCTGCACAAAAGTGGCTTTTATTCATCAAGTTGTTAAGAGATATGTTTGATGAGATTGAAGCTTCTACACAAAAGAGCCAAAAAGATGTTCAATCAACAATGGAGCAAATTTTAGAACCTTTAGAAATTATGGCGTATCAAATGCAAGATCCTAATCAAAAAAGCTTCACCATTAAACAATTTTTTCAAAGAAATAACCAATCCAAACTCATATTATCTAATGTTGCAGAATATGAAAAAGCTCTTAAGCCTCTCTTTACCGCATTTACATCATGTTTTACTCAAATCCATGTCTCTATGCCTGATACAACAACAGATTTTACATTTTATGCGTTTGATGAATACCTTACTTTTTTACAAAATATGGAAGAAGCGACACGCAAGCGATTACACACATTAATTCGCTCCAGAGGTGGGATTTTGGCAGGTGGCGTGCAATATATTCCAACAGACAATAAAAAACTTTTAGAAGAGCTTACGAGTTCAGCTTTTGTGTGGATTTATTTTTCAACTATTCAACCAGAGACAGCAGATATTCTTATGGAGGCAATGAGAGAAACTGAATACAATTATGAAGAGCGTAATGAAAGCTATACTGATGGTAAAAAAACTGTCTCGTGGCAAGCCAAAAAAGATTCAACTCATCTACTCAACACACATATTCTCAACGGTTTAGGTGAAAGTTATTCGCATATTACTTTTATTCCGCAGATGCAAGTCCTCTACAAAGGCTATACACCTGTTGTAAAACTCACCAAAAAGCATGAAGGCTTTATTAAAAAAGATCTCTCAGGTTTTTATGAACTCAAATACAAATCCAATATCAAAATTGATCCAAGTAGCCTAAAAGTCGAAGATATGTTTAATCGTTCTATGAAGCTGAGCAAACTAGATAAATTCAAGCTCTTCAAACGCTTTGAAGCTTCTCAAAATAAAGAAGCATTTGTCAAAGATAACAATCTCCAAGATGTCAATTTTGATCTCTTCTTTCAAGAGTTTATTCCTAATGAAACTATCATCCAAAGCAAAATGAAGCTTCTCAGCATACAAGAGCGGTTTGATCTTGCGGGCAAATGGAACTCCATTCCAAAAGAAAATAGCGAAGCCCAATTATCGTTCATTGAACAATATCAATTATATGGTGCATTACCAGATATTTTCAATTTCACTACCACCCAACTTCAAAAAATCAATTTCTAAGACAAAGGACACACCATGAAACTCTCTTATGATCAAATCAAAGCACTTCAAAAACAAACCGCAGATGAATTACATGTAAGCGATCCTGCACCCATTTTACAAGCTCTTAATCTTGATTTTCAGCCTATTGGGAACGATAGCTACAAACTCAAAGTCCGTTCAGAGAATCATGCCTCAGCATACATCACTATTCGCCAAGGAGTATGGAAGTTTAAAGATTTTGGAGGTACCAATGCAAGCGGTACTATTGAAAATGTGGTCATGGAAGCTACAGGAAGAGATTATAAATCTGCATTGCAATTTTGCTTAGATACACTTCATATCCGAAACAGGCTTGAAGAAGCGATCCATCATAATAAAATCGATCACTCGCTCAGTCAAGAGGAGCAAGAACGTATCCAAGCTATGAAAGAACAAAATAACCAACGAGAAAAGAGCCTACCAGTTTCACGAGTGCTTGATACAAAAGAGATTAGTAGTTATGCACCTGCCGTTGAATACCTTGCAAGCCGAGGTATTCACAAGATACCTCCACAGTTTAAACTGATTAATGGGGAATACTACACCAAGGATGGTGAAGCTAAAAAAGCATTTGGTGTTGGAATTCTTACACAGAGAGAGGGAGCAGACATTCATTTTTTAAGGCGTAGTATAGGCGGATTAAAGAGTATGAGTTTTCGGAATAAGGATATTTCATTGTTTCTCGATGAAAATTCAAAGAAAGTAGCAATATTTGAGAGTAAGATGGATTATGCCGCAGCATATCAGCAGATTGATTTATCACAGGTTAATGTAATCATAGCCAATACTACGAGTAACGCTCATAAAATCGCTGAGTTCTTAAAAGAAAAAGAGTATGAACACATAACGTTTTTCAATCAAAACGATCAAGCAGGTATTGAGTTTTTAAACACCATTGTTCAAGAAGCCAATATTCAGCAATATAGTTCACTCCTATACAAAGAGGACGAACAGGGGAAAGATGTGAATGATCTGGTGTTTGGAAATGAAGAAATTTATGCGCGGTTAAATACGTATGGTGTACGGCAGCAGCAACAAATGCCAAGCATTGAAAATGAAAGGAATTAAAGTTGACTATGCTATATTTGTACAAATAATACTTAGGATGTTACTCTATGGGAACAGATATAATACAAGCTGAAGATGAAAGTTTATATGAGCTCATTATTGAAATTGGCAAAATCATTGATCCTACAGGGACATTATCTCTTATTGATAAAGGTGCAAAATTTTTTTCTGCAAGGCGTGAACGAAGGTTTTATCAATTTAATCAAAAGCTTTTTTACAATAAATTATCAGATAAAGAAATAGAAAATTTAAAAAACAATATCACTTCAGAAGATGATTATTACTCTTTACTATCCGCAGCCATAAACGATGAAGAAGAGAAAAAAACTACTATCTATGTCACTTTATATAAGAAAATTGTAGATAATACAATCTCCTCTAATAATAAATTCAAAATTATGAAAATTCTAAAAGCATTAACATATTCATCTTTGGAGCTTATCAAAAAAATATACATATATACTCAATATGAAATTCAAGAGAACAACAATAGAATTTCAATTGAATCTTTTTTAGCAAAAATCAAAGATGATCCAAATTATACTTTTGAAATTGAAGCATTAAAGCAATTTGGGCTTTTGAAAATTAAAAATATTTATGAAAAAAATGCGCTTGAACAAACACAATTCTGTTTAGATATTGCAAAATTATTCTTTCGTGATGAAGAGATTATCCCTAAAGCGATTAATGCAAAATACT
>JAFLKZ010000019.1:0-1952 GCA_019162915.1 Campylobacteraceae bacterium | reverse complement strand
ACTTTATAGATAAAGTCACCTTATTATCCGATTTAAGTAATAGTGGTTCTTGCGAAAAAATTACAGAATTACTAAATTCTATGAGCATTCAAACATTGGCGAATCTTGGTTTCACGAGTGATTTTCATTTAACATCTTCGCATACTATTGTATGCATTATAGACAATATTAACTCAACTACGGTAACCAAACTTAATAAGATTGCTGAATATAAGAAAGTTATAAAAGTTACATTTCAAAAACATCAAAATGCCTTAATTTCAGCAGATATCTATTTAGATTTTAAAGATGAAGAAAGTACAAAAAAGTTTTTATTACTTTTTGATGTTCATATAATGAAAATATTTTAATAGACCTAATCAGATAAAAATATGACAGAAAATTCTTTAAAAAATTATATACGATGTTTTAACTTAAACCGATGGAAACATCCTGCTAGTTTTTTTGACTTAACTCCAAATGTGACAGTTGGTAAAATTTTTCCTGACCATTTCAAAGGTCAAATTGTAGAAAGAAAAACTGAAAGATATTTTTTTATAAAAAACAATAATCAATGTGTAGGTATTATTTTTGATATGAATACAGATCTTCATTGGTTAATTCTCAAAAAATATAGGGGACAAGGTTATTTGTATAATGCTTTACAAAATGTCATCTTTCCCTTTCTTAAATCAGAAGATAGAATTCTTCAGAGATGTACTGCTGCAACTCAAGAAGGAAGAGAATATTTATTAAAACTTGGTTTTGAACAACAAGGCAATGAATATTTTTTATCTCTTAAAAAAATAAAAAAATTTGATTCTAGTCAAATTAAAAGAAACCTATTAACTCATATTCAACTTGAAGATATTCGCTCAAAATTACATAGAATTACTAACGATTTACGAATTATTGGCAATCAATTAGAGTGCTCGCATGGAAAGACTTATGGTTTAAATAATTTAGCTGAGACAACCTTTAATAAGGCATTGGATATTGGACTTGACTGTAGAAACATAGAATAACGATAAAGCATCTCAGTTAAGAAATGACAATAAAAAAGAGAGCGGTTTGGAGTTAAGAGAAGGTAGTTATTATTAAAAAATAAGGTAGCTGAAGTCTAAAACATTCAACTACCTCACTATTATCAAAAGTATTAAAATATAATTTAATACTAAACACTATTTTAAAAAACCTTATTTTGTGCTTTTGAAGAAGGGAAACTAATTGCTTTTACAACCCTCATCATCACATGGTTCATCTATTTCAAATTTACCCATATCTGACATCCTTTGTAATGTGGATAGCATTGTCTCATTTACTTACTTAGAATTTGCTGATGTTCTCAATCAAAAATTCCCTTTAACCTACAATCAATTTTATTATAGTTAAACCTATGATTCTCGGTGTAACCAAACATAACAAATTTTTCATAACATTCTGCCAAAAATATCCTTTTAGCAGAGCCTTGAGCTGTGGTACTAGCATTTATCGGTAAAACATAACATCTTAAAGCAGTATGCTTTACACCATTCAGATATATGCAATTTTCACCATCAGGATGACATTCAATCATGTATTCTGGAATTTCACGACTTAATTGCTCCATTTTATACCTTGGTGCATATATTCCTCTTACGCTACTTAATGCAATCTCTATTCCATTATCGGCATTTCTAATATTCTCTTGAAATTCCTCATGAAAATAAAGTAAATCTATACGTTTATCGAAAAGCAAAGCTTCATATTGCGAGAATATGTCTATTAAGATTGAAATTTCAAAATTATTTGCCTGCAAATAAGAAGTAAAAAAACATTCAACATGACTTAAAAGTTTTTTATTCCCTTGAATCGAGCTAACCTTTAAGTATCGCTTTTCAGGAACAAGCTCAATTAAACACGTTTCACTACAATATGGATCTAACACAATTGAATTCTTATAATTTTCAATTTGTTTATTATAAATATGATTT
>JAFLKZ010000060.1:14748-21217 GCA_019162915.1 Campylobacteraceae bacterium | reverse complement strand
ACCTTATAAGTAGGAATAAGTTTATGTAATTGTTTAACAATTTGTTCCAATACTTGTGTGTTTCCAGAGGTAACAATCGTTAGTCTGGAAAGATTTGTTTTAGGTATAGGGGCGACAGTGAGCGAGTCAATATTGTAACCACGACCTGCAAAAAGCCCAGATATACGAGAAAGTACACCATCTTCATTTAAAACAATAACAGATAATACTCTTCTGATAGGTTCCATAGTTATTCCTTATACTCAAGCATCATGTTATAGAGTGTTCCACCCGATGGAACCATCGGTAAAACATTTTCAAATCTATCGATATCAACATCAATCATCGTTACAGTGTTACTCTTTAACGCTTCTGCAAAAGCTATCTCAAACTCTTCTTTTGTTTTTACTTTAAAACCTTGTCCTCCAAAACTTTCTACGAGTTTAACAAAGTTTGGTTGCATACTTAGGTCTGTTGAAGAGTAGCGTTTGTCATAGAAAAATGTTTGCCATTGACGAACCATACCTAAAAAACGATTATTTAAAATAATATTGATGACAGGTATTTGGTTTTCGACTGCCGTCATCAATTCTTGAATATTCATTAAAATCGAACCATCTCCGGTAAAGTTGATAACGGTTTTAGTAGGACATGCCATTTTAACACCCATGGCTGCTGGAAGTCCAAAACCCATCGTGCCTAGTCCTCCACTTGTAATCCATTGTCTTGGATAACTAAAAGGATAAAATTGCGATGCCCACATTTGGTGTTGACCGACATCTGTACAGATGATAGCTTTGTCACCTAGCAGTTCCCCTACTCTTTGAATAACCCATTGTGGTTTTAAAACTTCATTAGAGTCTTCATATTTAAGTGGATGAATTTCATTGTATCGCTTGAGCAGATCACGCCAAGGTTTGTATTTGTTCTCATCAACTTGCTCTTTTGCTAAAGGAATCATCGCTTCAACAACATTTTGCAAATCGCCTACTATTGGATAGTCAATGGGTACAATTTTACCAATGCTACTAGGGTCAATGTCTACATGTATGATTTTAGCATGTTTAGCAAATTCACTTAGTTTCCCCGTAACCCTATCATCAAACCGTGGTCCAAATGCAATCATCAAGTCCGCTTCGCTCATCGCCATATTAGCATTATATGAGCCATGCATTCCTAGCATTCCTAAAAATAGTGGGTTTTCATCACCCATAATTCCTCTTGCCATCAGTGTTTCAACCGCTGGAATACCACAAATTCTAGCAAATTCTCTAACTTCTGCTGCCGCATTAGAGTTAATAGCACCACCACCAATGTAAAGAACAGGTCTTTTTGCTGCGACTATGGCTTCAATGGCTTTTTTAATCTGTCTTGGATTACCTTTGTAGGTCGGTCTATAGGTTTGCATTTTAATTTCATCAGGATATTCAAAATGACCAAGTTGTGCTGTTACATCTTTTGGGATATCTACATGTACGGGGCCAGGTCTACCACTTCTTGCGATATAAAAAGCTTCTTTTAAGATACGCGATAAATCTTTGACATCTTTAACAAGATAATTGTGTTTTACACATGGTCGGCTGATGCCAACAGCATCAATTTCTTGAAAAGCATCTGTGCCTATCATACTAATAGGAACTTGACCACTGATCACAACCATAGGAATAGAATCCATATAAGCAGTAGCTAATCCTGTGATGGCGTTTGTAAATCCAGGACCACTGGTTACAAAAGCAACACCTACTTCGCCACTTGCTCTTGCATAACCATCTGCTGCGTGAATAGCTGCTTGTTCATGTCTTGTGAGAATATGTTTAAAATATTGTTGTTTATAAACTTCATCATAAACATTCATAATCGCACCACCAGGATAGCCAAAGACAACGCTGACATTCTCCTTACGCAGGGCTTCTATCACCATTTGTGAACCGCTTAATTCCATGACTTCTCCTTTGCAATTTTAAAAAAGTCCATAATTATAGCAAATAAAGATTAAAGAAGGCTCCCGCTTTAATAAGTATGCCGTTAAAATAATATTAAGAAACAATTGTGTTACAATTTGAAATAGCAACACCTTCTCTTAGCCCATCATCCATTACTATACAGGTTTCAAATCCCAATTTTTGCATCAATGCTTTTACAATAGAAATACCAACAACGACTAAATCCCTTCGATTAGTACCAGTATAGCGCTCAGCCTCCTCATGACTTAATGCCATTAAGGAGGTCAAAGCTTTATTAAAATCGTTTACATGTAAAGTTTTTCCATTTATTTTGGAAGAATCATAATGGGCATAATCTAAATTTTGCAAATATGCACACACCGTGGTGGGAGTTCCTGCTGTGGCAATTAATTGTTGATACTTATGTGGAATATTTCCTTGATTGGAGATAAATGCATCGATTGTTGAAACAGCAAGCGTTACTTTTTCTTCTAAATTTTCTTTATATTTTTCTGCAATATTGATAATGCCAAAAGGAAAACTTTGACTTTTTCGGTTGCCATTTTTGCAAAATGTAATTTCAGTAGAGCCTCCTCCTAAATCAAAAAGAACGTAATTTTGAAATTCAAGTCCTTCTCGTTTAAGTGCATTTTCTATAGCTAAAGATGTCAGAAATGCTTCGGTTTTTCCGCTAATAATTTCAAATTTCAAACCAAATTTTTCATCAATCTCTTGTAGAATTTCAGGTGCATTTTGTGCTACTCTCATAGCCTCTGTAGTGACGCAAAAACTTTTATGATTTTTAAAGTCAAAGAGAGTAGATGCTTCGCTTAGTGCTAGAAAAATATTGTTTTTTGATGTTTGTGAGATAATACCACTGACATGTAAGTCTTTTGCTGTTCTTACAATTTTTTCGTATGCTTTTACGCGTTTTTTGGTGGTGCAATCAATTTGTACAATTCTCAGTGTATTGGAACCAAGGTCGCAACCAATCATCGTAATGTCTACTATCTTCTACGAAAAAGGTTGAAAACAATAACCACAATACGTCTAATAATGAAGAGAAGAATATAAACTAATGTAGTATATAAAAGTGGATGGTAAGGCATTTTATGGCTTTCTAATCTTAAGAGGTGTTCTAGTGGATGTGTTAACCATTGACTCATGTGCATACCAAGGGCTAGAAACAAAAAAATTGATGTAAATATGAAAAATTCTTTTTTTAACATTTTTTAACTTTATAATTAATTTTAACGAATTATTTTACTTATAAAAAACTTAATTTCAGGTTTAAAAAAAGTATATTTGTTAAATTTTTTTGCCATTTTATAAACAACTAAAATAATCAAGTATAATATTACTATGCAAGGAAAAATTCAGACTTTTAAAAGTAGAATGGGGAACATACAAATTAAGGATGGGCAAATGAAATCGGACAAAATCATTGAAGAAATTCTCTGTGAGATTGAAAAGCATGAGGGTGTGATGTCACGCCGTGATGCAATGAAGTTTTTGGCAACATCTCCAATTGCCGCAGGTGTCTTAGCAGGAAGCGTTACTGCTACGGAAGCTAGAGCAGCGTCAAATGCAACAGGAAAGATTTTGATAGTAGGTGGAGGACTTGCAGGAATTGCAACTGCTGCTAAACTTACCAATATGCTCTCAAATCCAGATATTACCGTTATAGAGCCAAATCCAAAATCAGTTTCTTATCAACCAGGACAGACTTTAATTGCTGGCGGAGTGTGGCAAAAAAGTGACATTGAGTATAAAACAGAAGACTTTGTTCCCAAAGGTGTAAAGTTCATTAAAGATTCAGTTGTCTCCTTTGACCCTATTAACAATAAAGTAAAAACAGCGAGTGGTGCAGAGATAAGTTATGATTATATGATAATTGCAATGGGACTTATGCTCAATTATGGTGCTATCAAAGGACTTGAAGGTGAGATTACTTCACTAGGTGAAAATGACATCGTTAAGAAAAAAGTCGGAAAAAATGGTGTTTACTCTATCTATTTTGCTGATGGTGCCGTTGATACTTATAAAGGTATTCAAGAATTAATTGCAAAAGCAAAAGCGCACACTGGTCCAGAAAAGCTCCAAGCAATTTTTACAGATCCAGACACAGCAATAAAATGCGGTGGTGCTCCTAAAAAAATTATGTATCTTACCCATGAACGACTTGTTGAAGCTGGGGTGAGAAATAAAGTCGAAATGACCTTCTGCCCAAGTGGTGATAAAATGTTTGGCGTACCAGAATATCACACAGCTATCTTAGAACAATTTAAGCAAAGAGATTTTAAATGGGAATATAAAACCAATCTAGTAGAAATAGATACAGAAAAGAAAATGGCAACATTTGAGAAAAAGTGGCTCGAAAAAGGTGAGTACGATGAGGATTTAAAAGAATACACCATGGTGTCAATGTCAAAAAAAGTAGAAAAAAAGTATGACTTCATCCATGTAACACCTCCACAAAAAGCCCCAGATATCGTAGGAAAATCACCAGTTGGCTCAGCAAAAGGTTGGGTTCCTGTAGTGAAAGAAACACTTCAACATGTCACTTATAAAAATATATTTTGTCTAGGAGATACAGCAGCTCTTCCTATGGCGAAAACAGGCGGAAGTGTTAGAAAGCAATATGGCGTTGTAGCTGATAATCTTATAGCTGTTATGGAGAAAAAAGATAAATTACCTTCTGCCTATGATGGATATACAGTTTGTCCTCTCATTACGAGTATAGGAACCGTTATGTTAGCTGAATTTAATTGGACAGGTAAACCAACTCCTTCATTCCCTCTTGACCCTACAAAAGAGAGATGGTTGTGGTGGTTGTTAAAGGTTTATGCATTAAAACCTATGACTATTTACGGTATGCTCTCAGGTAGAGCTTAATCAAGTTAAATAAATAATAAAGGAAAAACTAATGAAAAAAATAACTTTAGCACTATTTGCAGCAACAGCTTTACTTCTCTTAACTGGATGTGACAATAAACCCAAAGCTGAGATTATTACGTATAAATACACTCCAGCAGAAGTTTACAAAGCAACGTGTGCACATTGTCATGGAGACAAAGGTGAGGGAATGGCTGAGAAAAAATCACCAGCTCTTAACAAAAAAACAGTTCAAGAGTTTGAGATGGATTTGTTTGATGTTAAAAATGGTGGACTTGGTCAATCAACAGCTTCAGAGCATGATGTTATGGAACATAACATGAAAAAACTTGCTGAAAAAGGTTACACTTACGATACTAAAGCCATGGCAAAGTATTTATTTGATACTTTTAATATAACTAAATAAGAATTTAAGTATTATGATTTCTGATGATTTTTTTCATCAGAAATCATAAGAAAGAATAAAATGAATAAAAAAATTGGAAAAGTTTTTGTATGGCCTTTATGCACAAGAATTATTCACTGGATTATAGCTACTTCTTTTATACTCTCTTTCATCACCTCTTTTTGTGATGATAAATTTAAACTACATATCGCGCTTGGTTTTATCTTTGGTATCGTCCTAACCTTTAGAATTATTTGGGGTTTTGTGGGACCTAGTTATGCAACTTTTGATACATTTAAACTCAAATTTAAAGAACTTAAGTACTACTTTGTTGAAAAAATGGAAGACAGATGGCGAAAAATACACGCTGGTCACAATGCTGCTTCTAGTTGGTTTACTATTATTGTTCTTTTTTTAGGTTATATTATTGTGATGAGTGGAATGCTTCTTTATGGTATACAAGAAGCAAGTGGCGTTTTTGCATGGCTCAATGAGTACTACTATCGTCATTCTTATATGCTTTTAGCGCTGCACAAGTATATCTCTTATATTCTCTTTTTTTGGGCAATCATTCATGTTTTAGGAGTCTTGGTTGAACAGTTTTATCACAAGACAGATATGGTATTAGCAATGATTACTGGATATAAAAATTGTGAGGGTAAAGATACAAAAATGTCTCAGACAAGAAATATTTTTGCGTATTCTGCCATATTTTTATCTGTGGGGGTTCTTTATTTTGTATTGAGTCACGAAGAGAGTTTTTTAACAAAAAATAAATTTGGAACAATTGATTTTCAAAAAGAAAATGTACTGTTTTATGATAAATGTAGTAAATGCCATAAAATCTATCCTCCCTTTATGTTACCAAATGACTCATGGATGAAAATTTTTGATGGGCTTGAAAATCACTTTGGTGAAAAAATAACGGAAAATAATATTTCCAATATAGACCAAGATAGTATCAAAACCTATATACTTGCTAATAGTGCTGAAAATTCTACACGTAAAATTTCATTTAAAACATTAGATTCACTAGGTGATATGCGCCCTCTTTCCATTACTAAATCTCCATATTGGCGGGAAGCTCATAAAAATATCGATAATACAGTCTTTAAAAGTAGTATTGTAAAAGATAAATCAAACTGTTTTGTATGTCATCAGCATTTTGAAGATGGTATTTTTGATAATACTCTTGTTCGTATACCACGAGATGTTAAATAAAAAATAATTAATTATCAAATTTATGAACGGTTTCCAAGGCTTCTTT
>JAFLKZ010000060.1:4897-14705 GCA_019162915.1 Campylobacteraceae bacterium | reverse complement strand
AAGCCAATTTTACTATCGGCGATAGTTAATAGTTTGATATTTGCTTTATTGTCCCCAACAATCCTAATAACCTTACCAATCGTAAATTTTTCGCGTGCCATAATACTTATTTTGCATAAAATATCTACATCGTAGGAAGAATGAGCTTTAAAAAGAGTCATATCGTTAATAATGGTAAAATAATCGCGAAGTTGGGAGCATTTGTCCATAAACTCACTAATTCCCTCACTCATTTTATCTTTAGGTATCGTCCCTGCAGTGTGAATAAAAAGGACATTGTTTTCTTTATCTACTCTAAAATTTATCATCTTTCACCCTTAAAAATTCTCAGCGATATTACTATATTAAAGTTTAAAGTCATTTAAAGACTACTGAAATATTTAAGAAACCATATTTTTGTTATAATAGTTGTGAAAAAAAGTAAACAAGGATAGATGATGCTTCTTGGAGTAAATATAGATCATATTGCAGTTTTAAGGGAAGCTAGAAAAATAAATGACCCTGATCCACTCGATGCCGTTTCTTTAGTTAAAAGAGCAGGAGCCGATCAGATAACTATCCATCTTCGAGAAGATAGACGACATATTAATGATGATGATGCGCGTAGAATTATCGAAAACACTTCTTTGCCTATTAATATGGAATGTTCTATTAATACAGAAATTATTGAAAAAGTTATCAAACTTCATCCGCATAGGATAACATTAGTACCAGAAAAGCGTGAAGAAGTCACTACTGAGGGTGGACTTGATGTCATTAAAAACTTTGATATTATCAAGTCGATAGCACAACAATTACAAAAAGAGCATATAGAACTTTCACTTTTTATTGATCCTAATTTAAAAGTTATTCAAGCATCTAGCGAGTTACAAGTGCAGTGGATAGAACTCCACACTGGTTTGTATGCTAATGTTTACGCCATGCTTTATTCAAACCTTGCTCGTTCATCCCATAGTATCAAAGAGCTTGAAATTGATAGAAAAAGTTTACATGTAAAACTTGAAATGGCACTGAGTGAAATTCAAAAAAGTGCTAAAGAAGCACATTTGTTGGGGATTAAAGTTGCTGCTGGACATGGACTGAATTATCAAAATGTGAAAGCCATTCTTGCAATTCCTGAGATTGTAGAGCTTAATATCGGGCAAAGTATTATTGCAAGATCTGTTTTTGTTGGTTTTGAGCAAGCGGTTAAAGAAATGATAGGACTTTTAAAATGAAAATAGCCATCAGCGTTGGCGATTTAAACGGAATTGGTTTAGAAATAGCACTACGTTCGCACGAAGAAGTCAAAAAAATGTGTAAGCCTATTTATTGTATCAATGAAAATATGTTAGGGTGGGGTTCTGCTTTACTTGACCTTGAAGTTCCTACAGATTTTGAGATACGAGATTGTGGAAAAATATTTGAGATAAATCCAGGTATTTGCAGTGCGGAGGCAGGTGAGTCTTCTTATGACTCTTTTATCACAGCTATCGCATTGGCTAAAAGTAATGAAGTTAGTGCCATCGTTACACTACCTATCAATAAAGAATCATGGTCTATTGCAGGTCTTGAGTATAAAGGTCATACGGATGCACTCTGTGATTTATTAGGCTGTGAAGCTATTATGATGTTAGGATGTGAAGAGATGTTTACAGTTCTCTACACCCATCATATTCCACTTAGGGATGTTTACCATGAGATTAAAAGTAAGAAACTAAAACCTTTTTTACTGAAAGTTTATGAGGAATTAGGTGAGGATAATATAGCCGTTTTAGGTTTTAATCCACACGCTGGAGATAACGGTGTCATTGGTGATGAAGAAGAAGAGATAAGAAAAGCTATCGCAAAAGCAAATACTTTTTTAGAAAGAGAAGTATTCATTGGACCCTTAGTGCCTGATATCGCATTTTCAAAAGAAAGTAGAAAAAACTTTAAATATTTTGTTTGTATGTACCATGATCAAGGTTTAATTCCTTTAAAAGCTCTCTATTTTGATGAAAGTATCAATGTCAGTTTAAATGCAGGAGTCATTCGAACATCAGTTGACCATGGCACAGCATTTGATATCGCGTATAAAGAGGGGAATCCTTCAACACTGAGTTATATCAATGCCGTTAAAGAGGCAGTAAAGCTAGCATCTGGTAAAAAACTCCTTACTTTTTAAAGTAATACTAAGATTGAAAATGTAATAATAATACTGATTTTAATTAAGTAATATTATTACATGACTCAATTATTATTACATTTTATTTTAGGAGGTCTATAAATGCACATTCCTGATGGTTATCTCTCCCCTCTAACTTGTATAGCAACTTATGCAATTGCTCTTCCACTTTGGCTTATAGCTTTTAAAAAATTAAAAGAACAACTAGATGAAACAACACTTCCTCTTATCGCTTCTCTCAGTGCTCTTAGTTTTATCATTATGATGTTTAATATTCCTATTCCTGGAGGAACCAGTGGTCATGCCGTTGGTGCTTCACTCATCGCTATTCTTTTTGGCCCATGGGTTGCTGCTCTTTGTGTGAGTTTAGTTTTACTCATTCAAGCGTTAGTTTTTGCTGATGGTGGTGTGACTACTTTTGGTGCTAATGCTCTTTTAATGGCATTTACTTCCTCTTTTGTTTCCTATTATCTCTATACTTTTTTAAAAAATAAAGCTTTTGCTCCTTTTATCAGTGGATGGGCAGGAATTGTTTCTTCTTCTATTGTGTTAGCTCTTATCTTAGGAATACAACCTATAATTGCAAGTGTAGATGGACAGCCCCTTTATTTTCCTTTTGATTTTGCTTTAACATTTCCTGCTGTTGTGGGTTCTCATATTTTATTTTTTGGTTTAGTGGAGGGTATTTTTACGCATCTCTCTTATCGTTATATCGTTAAAAATAAAATTATCAAAGAGAGTGTGTTATGAAAAAAATATTTTATCCCCTCTTCGCGCTCTTAGCATTGATTCCACTTGGGCTTATTAGTGAAAATCCTGCTTGGGCAGAATGGGATACAGCGTATTATCAAGAAGTTTTAGGTTTCGTCCCCAAAGGTATTAATGAGGCATTCAATATGAAGGCATTGATGCCTGATTATAATATGTCTGGTATCAATGAAGTGGTTGCTTATTATCTCTCAGCCTTTTTAGGGATTGCGCTTATATTTGTATTTTTTTATATCATAATGATTGGGAAAAAAGTTGTCAAATAAAGTGATTTTTTTTTCTTATATTTTAGGGTTAGGCATTGTTTTATCGAGTCATAGCTTCTATTTTTTATCTATTTTTGGACTTTTTTTACTGTTTCTCTCACAACAAAAATTAGTTTCAATTGTTAAAAGTTGTATAAAATCTTTTTTAGTATTTAATGTCACGATTAGTATTGGTTTTATTGTTATGGCATTACTTAAAAATCAACCTTGGTTTGATTTTGTATTACTTTTCAATTTTAGAGTTTTTGATTTGACATTTATGACTATTTTATTTTCAAAAAGTGTCAATGTAGCGTCTGTTTTATCTTTTTCTAGCACCCTTAGTTTCCTCTTTACGATGGCTTTATCTCAAATTATCAGTTATCAAAGAAGTTATGAAAATTTTTTACTTTCACTGAAAAGTAGAATGGCTAAAAAGATGAGTGAACGTCATAAGAAAGAGTTTATCACTTCAGTCTTTGGTTATTTTTTCAAAAAAGCATTGTATGATAGTGAAGAAAAAAGTTTGGCGCTGAAAGCAAGGGGATTTTTTGATAAAGCTTGAAAATATGTCGTATCAGTATGAAGATAAAATTGTTTTAGACAATATCTCTTTTGACATCCAAAAAGGAGAAAAAATTGTCTTGCTTGGAAACAACGGTAGCGGTAAAAGTACCCTTCTTCGGATTCTTTCAGCTCTTTATTTTGGAGAGGGGCATTACTATTATAAAAACAATTTAGTCACTCAAAAAAGTGTTACTAAAAGTTTTAGAAAAGAGGAAGGTATTTTATTTCAAAATCCCGATACCATGATTTTTAATCCTACGGTTTTTGATGAAATAGCTTTTGGGCTTAGAGAGTTTGATATCAGTGATATTAATGATAGAGTAAAGCAAATAGCAGAAAAATTTTTCCTGACAAAATATCTTGAAGACTCTCCTTTAAAACTGAGCGGAGGCGAAAAGCAAAAAGTGATGTTATGCGCTATTTTAGCACTTGAGCCTGAGTTTTTACTCTTAGATGAACCAACCGCAAATATGGACCCTAAAACAACGGGTTGGTTTGTAGATTTGATACATGAGATGCAAATCACCACACTTATCTCAACCCATAACATATCTATCGCTTACGAGATGGGAGATAAAGCATTAGTCCTCAATGATAAACATCAAATTATTTTTGATGGAGAAATTGAAAAGCTGATGAGTGACCGACAAACATTGATAGAGGGAAATTTATTGCATATCCATCAACATCAACACAAAGATTTCAATCACTCGCACTATCATATGCACAACTTTTAAAGCTTACATGTAAAGCCTTCAGCACTTCTATCGTTTGAGTATGTTCATCGTTTTCTATCACGCGATCGACTCTTTTTGGCTTTTTATAAACCACATCATAATAATCAACTAAAAGTATCTCCGCAACACTTGCTAAGTCACCCTTCTCATACGCAATAATGGCTTCTTCTTTAGATGATTTTTTAATATAAGGCGTTATGGTTTCCATTGAACTGTAAAAAAAATCAGGCGTAATCGCATAATAATCTTTAAGAATTCTCTCCACTCTTTGCGACAGAGGTGCTGTGATTTCTACTCTAAAGCTTTCTTTCATGGCATCGTGTAGTTTGGATGGGAGCATCACTTTTCCCATGCGAACACTTTCTCCTTCTATAAAGATATAAGCGTTAACATCAGTGGTAGAAAATATCTCTACCAGTCTATTTTGGAACTCTTTTTGGTTAGGTTGCTCCCCTTTGATACTTCCAAAGGTAGAACCTAAGTGATTGGCCATTTTTTCCAAGTCAATAGCATTGGGTAAATCTTGAAGCAGTTCACTTTTTCCACATCCTGTATTTCCACCCAAAACAATAAAATTTTTATGGGGTAGATTTTCAAGATAAGAGATAGCAAAAAAGCGATAACTTTTATAGCCACCGATGAGCCTATAAACTTGATAACCAATGTTGGAGAGTATAAGGGCTATTGAGCTTGAACGCAGTCCACCTTTAGCGCAATAAATGCCTATTTTACTACCAATCTTATAGTTTTTATAAATCTCTTGAATATGCAAAGCAACATTTTGGCAAATATACTGTGCCCCTAATGCTTTGGCATCATTGCGGGAGATTTGTTTGTAAAGCGTTCCAACTTCTTGGTGTTGCGCGTCGTTTAAAGCATAAAAATTTTGTGATTGTGCGATGTGTGATTCTGCAAACTCTTTAGGACTTCTAGCATCAATGAGAAGGTTGAATTCTGGTTTTTTTGAGATAAATTCATCTATACCTATCTCAATCAACATGAAATATACTCAGCAATGAGTGCTTTCATTTTATTGAAAATTTTATCAAAATCATTTCCATAAACTCTCGTATCCGCGATAGTCGTGATGAAATTGGTATCCCCTGTCCATCTTGGAATGATATGATAGTGCACATGTTCAGCAATGCCTGCTCCACCACTTTTGCCAAGATTCATACCCAAATTAACGCCTTGTGCACCAAAGCCAACTTTGAGCATTTTGACACATTTTTGGACAAGACAAGAGATATGTAACCAGTGTTCTTCATTTAATTCTTCAATCGCATCCGTATGAAAATGAGGAATAACCATGAAATGTCCTGGTGTATAAGGAAAACGGTTCATGACAATAAAACAAAAATCATCTCGGTATAAAACATGATGCTCTTCATCTAACGTAGGATTATTGGTGATGTGACAAAATACACATTCCTCTTTTTTATGAGCCATATAAGCATTTCTCCATGGAGCATACATGTAATCCATCAGTTAACTCTTTTAAACTCTTTGAGTGAAGCTTCTATGTCATCTTCTCTCATAAAATACTCACCAATTAAAAAAGCATCAACGCCTATTTTACTTAAGTGTACAATCGTCTCTTTGTCTTTAAGACCACTCTCTGCCACGATAATTTTTCCATTAGGAATCAAAGGCATAAGCTTTTCACTCAGTGTCATATCCATTTCAAATGTCTCTAGATTGCGATGATTGATACCGATGATATTGGCACCTGCAAAGATAGCTTTAATCAAATCATCTTTATCGTGTATTTCAACTAAAACTTCCATTCCAAGTCGTAGGGCATACTCAAGAAGATGCTTTAGTTCTTGCTTACTAAGTGCTTTAGCGATAAGCAGTACAAAGTCGGCGCCATAAACCACCGCTTCAAGAACTTGATACTCATCGATGATAAAATCTTTGCGTAAAAGTGGTGTTGGCACATAACGACGAATGCCTGCTAAATACTCCAAATTTCCTTGAAAATAATGAGGCTCAGTCAAAACAGAAATGGCATCAGCCCCTCCTAGTTCGTAAGCTTTTGCGATAAGAAGTGGGTCAAAATTTTCTTTAATAATACCTTTACTAGGACTAGCTTTTTTAACTTCAGCGATAATACGATAAGGATTCTGCGGGGTTGCTCTAAGATAAGGTTTCACATCACGAGGCATAAAAGGGTTAAAAGAAAGACTTCGACCTAACCAGTCCATGCTATATTCTTTTTTCTTTTTTTCTAAATCTTCACGGGTTCTTTTAATAATTTCATCTAGTATCATTTTTTCTCTTTCATACATTTTTTAATAGCATCAAAGTGCATAGCCACTTCTTCTTCATAGATAGTTTCACCAAAATATTTCATAATTTCATAAGCTTCAGCGCAATTACCAAGTTTATAAAGTCCCCATGCTAAAGAATCCAAATAAAAAGGTGAATTAGGCTCCATTTTAAGTGCTTCTTGTACGAGGTTAATACCTTTTTTAAGATTAATATCGTGGTCAATCAGTAAATATCCATAATAATTAAAATAAACAGAATCTCTTAGTCCCATAATAACTTCATCAAACTTTTTAGAGATAGATTGCAACACTTCAAGGGAGAGATTTTTTTTATTGATTTCATACTCATAAATTGCCATTTTGCCTAAATAATCAAGATTTTTACTCTCTTCATAAAGCTTTTGCGCAAGTTTATAAGCATCGTTAAATCGTTTTTGCGTAGCATAGATATCTAAAAGCATATCTTGGTTATATTTTGTTTTTTCTAAAAATGAGATAGCCTCTTTCACATCTTTGGTATAGAGTAAAAGTTCAACTATTTTTTTAGCAAATTCTTCATTTTGATATTGTTTATAGAGTTTTTTATAGGTTGAAATCAGTCCTTTGACGTTTCTATCTCTTCCGTAAATTTCAATGAGTTTAAAACAAACACTATTGCCACAGCCCTCTATATTTGCATAGGTTTCAAGATGTGCAATGGCATCATCCTTTTTTCCTAAAAATCGATATTGTAATTCCACAATATTGATGAGAATTTCTTCAGATTGTTCTTGTTTATAAGCACTTTCAAAATATTTTAGTGCTAAATCATAAGCTTTCATTTGAAGATATAAATTACCCGCAATGCTAAGATGTTGAACACTTTTATCAAGTGCTATAAGTTTTAAAATTTCTTGTTCTGCATCATTATATCTACCCTCTTTAACATACTGTCCTACTAAAAGTCTGTTAAAATTTTTTTCTTCAGGATACTTTTTAATGCCCATAAGAATCAAATTTAACGCATCCTTATCATTTAAAACAAAAGCGAGTCCTGCTTCTTCTGTAAGATATATTTTCTTTTGGCTTTGGTCATACAGTGTATGATAAACTTTTCGAGCGTTAACATAATCACCTTTGGTCTGATACTCTAGCGCTTGGAAGATGAGATTGTCCTCTTCTTCAAAAGATTTTTTAGTGGTTTCGTTGTATACAACTTCTTTAGTGCTACAACCTGCGAGTAACAATACTACGATTAAGAGCGAATAATACCGGGACATTCTTCTGCTACCTCATTTATATTTTCTTTAAAATAATCCCAAAAAGGGAAAGTTCGACATTGCTCTGGACGTACTTCATAGATAGAACAGCTTCTTTTTTCCATATCAAAAAAGACGCAACCATATCCGCCTTCATAGGCTATTTCTTTAATCGTGAAACGATAGCGTATTTTCGCCAAATAAGCATCAATAAATGACGCTTTTGGCATATTTAATTTTTGAGCAATGGCTTCACGCTCTTTCTCGTTAACCCAGATATAACCACTCTCTCCAATACAACATTTACCAGAACAACTCTGACAAGCATTTTGGTCAAAAGCGTAGTTAAATCCCTCACATTTCATTATATTTTCCATGAAAGACTCTTTGTTTGTGATTTATTAAATATTGCTTGTACTTTAGGTGATAATTCACCCTTTTCATAAACAAATAGAGGTGGATGAATTTTACACAATGACTTTGAACTCTTCCTCGCACGTACAAGCACTAAAGAAGCCTCTTTGTCAGCACTTACATGTACAAAACACATATCTTCAATCTTAAGTCCATTTTCCAGTAAAGCATGCGTGATAAAATCGAGTTGTTTAGCATCATAACAGAAGATAAAGTACCCTTTATTGGTCAGTGACTTAGTGACTTTTTCTGAAAATTTTTCAAAAGGAAGATGTGAACTGTGTCTGCTTATCGACAAAGAGTCATCATCACTTTTCATGGTTCCTTTGTGATAAAAAGGAGGATTTGAAATGATAAAATCAAATTTTTGCTCAAACTTTTGCTTTAAAAAATCATTACATGTAAGGCTTTCTATTGGTACCTTATTTTGCATTGCATTCTCTTTTGCTAAGGTGCAATTTTGTATCTGTACATCAAGGAGATGAAGCGATAAGAGAGGAAAATCTCTCTTAATAAGTAGCCCTAAAATGCCACATCCGCATCCAACATCCAGCAAGTTCCCTTTAGGCTTAAATGAAGTCACAAAGTCATAGAGGAGCAATGTATCGCTATTGTATCTATATCCTTCGTCCAACTGAAATAAATTCATAATCTACTTATACACCCTTATTTGAAATCCACGTGCTTTGTCTTGTTCGATATTGTAAAGTGTATAACTTATTTTTGCGGTTTCTCCTAGTTTTGCTTCTATGAGTTCGCCTCCCGCTTTCGCTCTAGCTTTTCCGAGTCCTATATTAGCAAGACTAGAAATTCTCTCTATCTCTGCATCCTCAACTCCTACTTTTTTACTTTTGATAAGTTTTAAAGAAGCAAATCCACCATTGTCAACGATAGGTGCGACTTCAAAAAAGTATGAACTATCATATTTTGCTAAAAACTCAGAAACATTTTTCTTACAAGTATCGGACATAGCATTAACACCTGTACCCATATCATCACATGTGACCTTGTCGAGTAAGGAAAGTTTTTGAGTAGCACTTAACTTAGGTGTTTCAGTTTGTACTTTGAGTGCCATTTTATGACTAGATTCTAGTGCTTTTATCTTTTCGTTGAGTGTTTTGGTTACTTGTTCGTTTGATGCTAACTGACGGGCTAATTCATCTTTGTTATTTTGTAAAAGAACTTCTTTGGCTTTTAACTCTTTTTCCAGACTCACTACTTTTGTGTTTTCATCTTTTTTAGCACCACCGAGCTGTGTCTCTTTGGCTTTAAGATCCGTTTCTAACGACTTAATACTTGCAAGATAATTCATCTCTCTTTGTTTGAGCTCTTCTTTGAGTTTATTAAACTTATCTTCTTGTGCTAGTTTACTTTGTTCGATTTTTTTACCCTCTTCTTTGAGTGCAAAAGTATTGGTTTC
>JAFLKZ010000060.1:0-4822 GCA_019162915.1 Campylobacteraceae bacterium | reverse complement strand
AGTTCATCTTTAATCCCAACCATTTTAGAGTCTTCACTGACACGATTTTTTTCTATTACGGCTAATTGATTTTTGAGCTCTTCAATCTGCTTATTTGTCGCTTTAGTGGCATTTGCATCAGCTTCTTTCATCTTTACATGTAAAGCTTTTAAAGATTCATCTTTGCGGTTAATCTCATCGCTAAAGGATTGAAGTTGTATCTCTTTATTTTTAATTTCTTTTTCTAGTGACGCCATTTTAAGTATTTCATCTTTTTTAGCTGTTGAAAGAGCCGTTTCTTTCGTACGCATTTCATTTTCAAGTAAGCTTATTTTGCCTAAATATTCAGCTTCTCTGCTTTTCGTATCGTCTCGTAATTCATTGAAAGCTAGTCTTACTTGACCTAGTTTTGCTTCTTCGCTTTCTTTGTTTTTTTGACTTTCTGCTTTCATTGCAAGAAGTCCAGTTTTTAGTTCTTGATTTTCTTTTTCTTTAGCTTCATTTTTAATTTTAAGTTCACTATTTGATTTAGTAAGCTCACTTGCATGATACTGCATCTTGTCGTAATTTTCTTTAGCCGCATCTTTGTACTCGCCTAATTGACGATCAAGTTTTTCAAGCATCTCTCTTTTTGAAGATTCAAAGGTAGCTATTTTTTCATTAAAGATTTTGTAATTCTTATTATGAACTTTGTCATTTTGATCTATTGTTTTCTTGACTTCAACATCAAAATTAAGTTTTTCATTTTTTAGTGTGGTGATTTTATCACCTAAGTCTTTGATATTTGCCTCTTTTTTGGCAAGTTCTTCATTTAATTTCAATAGAGAAATATTGAGGCTTTTCTCATTATTTTGAGCACTCTCTTCTACCTTTTTATTGGTAGCAAGAAGTTCTTTGTTGAGCTTTTTCTCATCTTCAAGGTACGTTCTAAATTTATTAAAATCTTTTTCATTTTCAAGCATAAGTGCATCAATATGTTTTTTGGCACTAGCAAGTTCTGCTTGGACACTTTTGACTTTTTCTTCTTGGATAGCTACTTTTTTAAGATTTCCTTCTTCGATAGCAACAATATCTTGTCTATTTTTGGCGATGAGTTTTTCACTCTCACCTTTAAGTGATTCTATGGCTTTATAGTATTTACCAATTTCTTCATTATGTTTTCTATCAGATTCGACTACGGTTTGAGCATTTTTGGTTAAGATATTGTTTTTTTCTTTAGCCATCAAAACGATTTCATCTTTAAGTTTTGATATCTCCTCTTGTTTACGTACAAAAGCGTTCTTAGCTGTTTCATTGTTCGTGCTTATCTGCTCGTTTAAAAGTGCTATTTGGTCGTTTAGCAACTTGATTCTATCTTTATAATCACCAAGTTTTGCTTGTTCCTCATCTCTTGCCATTTTAATGTCTTGTCTTTTTTTATCAGCGTCTTCTATGGCTTTAGTTTTAAGTTCCTCTATTTCTGATTTAAGAGTATTAGACTCAAAATTAGCACGCTGTGCAATGATGACATTTTCTTTTTGTACTTCGTTGATTTTCATTGTCAAATCACTAATGTTTTTATAGTGTTGTTGTTCTGCTTCGTTGATACGCTCTAAATTTTTATTTAAGATACCATTTTTTTCTTCTTCTTTTTCACTGAGTTGCTCTTCAAGTTTTTTCTCAAGTTCATTTTTTTCATTAGAAGTTATAAGATTATCGTGTTGTAAAAAAAGCAGAGTTTTTTGCAGTTTAGTAATCATCTTTTTCAAGTCTTTAGTTGTAACGTCAGATTCGAGGATAGGATTGCCTTTTTCATCAAGGTAATCATCTTCTAACAAATAGCCATCCTTACTTTGCTCTATTGTCGCATCTTTATCGATATAGCGTGTTTGCATTTCCAAAGGAAGATCACTAAATTTTAATTCACTTTTCCCAATATACTCATTTTGGAGTTGTTCAAATGAAACACCTCCAAAATGTCCATAGCGGTAGGAGATAAATCCCCCACCTGTAACGATAACAACTAATGCGATATTTAATAATTGTGAAAAAGAGAGCGTTTTCTTTGGCATGCAATAACCTATTTTTGTTTTTGTTTTAAGATATGTGAGATGATATGATGTGCGTGATTGAGGGCAATGGCGATAGAACCACCACTTTTGACAGCGATATCTCCACCCAAATACAATCCTTTGACTTTTGTTTCAAAGTTTTCGTCAAATTCAGGTTTGCCATCACTATCGATTGTAATACCACACTTTTTCAAGAAATCAACCGGTGTTGTTCCTCCAATAGCATAGACAACGCGATCGTAAATCGTATAGTAGCTATCTGTGAAATTGACTTTAACAAGACCATTTTCATTTTCAATCGAAACGATATCTACACCCATTCTAAGGCGAAGTTTTTCTTGTCCATTGTAAGCATAAATAGTTTCTAAATTGACATCATTAAGTCTACTAAAGGTATCTCTTCTGTAATTAAGCGTAACATTGTTGGTTTTTGATAACTCTATAGCATATTCAACAGCAGAGTTTCCCCCTCCCACGATAAGCATTTTTTCACCTTGTGAACATTTGTCAAGGTTGAAATTAATTCTATCTTTAAGTGAAATAGGAAGATTGTAATCTGGTTTATTAGGTTTACCCATCGTACCAATAGCTACAATAACGTTTTTAGCGCGATATCCTGCTTTGTTAGTAACAATGTGAAATTCACCATCCACTCTAGTCACGCTTTCCACTTCACTTTTAAAAGCAGTATCTATCTCATCGTGATCAAGTAAGGAGTCAAAGTAGTTAAGCGTGCTCTCTTTGGTGCCGTCTCGAAAATCGATATTGCCCGCCATCTCAATCTCTTGCCCTTTATAGTTCTTGTCAACTCTTTTATTGTCTTTATAAAATTTTCTAATCGTTTGCGAGTGGTTGTCGCCTTTTTCTATCATCAAAATACTTTTCATGCCAAGCACTTTTGCTTCAACCGCCGCACCAATTCCACCAGGTCCACCACCGATAATAATCATATCGTAAATTTGTTGCATTGTTTTGTCCCCTATATTACATAATATTTTGTTCTATTATACCGTGAACATACTTATGACATATTAAATACAAAAGTGGTAAAATCGTTTTAAAGTCCAGTATAAGAGGAAAAAAAGTGCAAGAATTTTTACAAAATGCCAAAAATGCGAGTCGTATTGTCGCTTCACTTGAACCCAAAACTAAAGATAAAATTTTATGCCAAATGGCAGATGCGCTAGAAAAAAATAGTCAAAATATTATAGATGAAAACCAAAAAGATTTAGAGGAAGCCAAAGAAAATAATTTAAGCTCAGCGATGCTAGATAGACTTTTGCTCAATGAAAAAAGAATCATAGAGATGGCAACTGCTTTACGAGAAATTGCCGCTTTGAGGGAACCTGTTGGAAGAGTATTGGATGGTTGGGTTGTTCCTAGTGGACTGAGGATAGAAAAAGTGACTATTCCTATCGGTGTTATCGGCATTATTTATGAAAGCCGTCCTAATGTCACCAGTGATACTGCTGCATTATGCTTTAAAAGTGGCAATGTTTGCGTCCTTAAAGGGGGCAAAGAAGCCAATTATAGTAACGCCATTATCGCATCAGTTTTGCAAGAAGTTTTAGTGGAAAATGGTTTGCCTAAAGAGATAATTTCTCTTTTACCAGACAACACGCGTGAGGGCATTGGCAAGCTTATCAAGATGGATAAATATGTAGATTTGATTATTCCAAGAGGTGGCGAAGCGCTGATTCGATATGTGAGTGAAAATGCGACGGTTCCTGTGGTTAAACACGATAAAGGTGTTTGTCATCTTTTTATCGATGAAGATGCCAACCTTGAGAATGCACTGAAAATAGCTATCAACGCCAAATGCCAAAGACCAAGTGCGTGTAATTCGCTTGAGACACTTTTGGTGCATTGGTCGATTGCTGACATCTTTCTTCCCGCAATGAAAGAGGCTTTTGATGCGCAAAATACACAGATAAAAGGGTGCGAAAAAACGCAAGAACTTTTACATGTAGAGCTTGCAAGCGAGGAGGATTTTCATACTGAGCACTTAAGCAACGCCCTTTCCATCAAGATAGTTCAAAATGTCGATGAAGCCATCGCACACATTGCCAAATATGGTTCAGGACATTCAGAATCCATCATCACTGAAAACTATACGATTGGCGAGCAATTTTTAAATGAAGTGGATGCCGCGTGTGTGTACATCAATGCAAGTACACGTTTTACTGATGGTGGTGAGTTTGGATTTGGAGCGGAAGTTGGCATTAGCACCAACAAACTTCACGCACGAGGACCTATGGGTATCAACGACCTTACGACCTATAAGTTTAAAGTTTACGGTAAAGGTCAAGTGCGCGCATGAAGGTTTTAAGTGTCGAAAACATCAGCTTTGCTTATCCGGACTCTCCCCTTTTATACAAAGATTTTTCTTTACATGTAAAGGTGGGAGAAGTCGTTGCCATTCTTGGAGCAAGTGGTAGTGGGAAAAGCACTCTTTTCGAACTTATCACTCAAAATCTCACCTTAAAACAGGGTGCGATTAACAAGGGAAGAATTGCCCAAATCTTTCAAGACCCCTACACTTCCTTTCATCCAACCTACACTATCCTCAACCAAATCAAAGATGTCGCCTCAATTGAAGGCTACGAAACTATCTGTGAAGCTTTGGATTTAGAAAAAGCATTACTTGAAAAAAAGCCTCACCAACTCAGCGGTGGACAACTTCAAAGATGCTCCATTTTAAGAGCCCTACTCATGAAACCAGACCTTATCCTAGCCGATGAGCCAACCTCCGCACTCGATAACATCACCGGCTTACATGTCATGCAACTTTT
>JAFLKZ010000042.1:19058-21518 GCA_019162915.1 Campylobacteraceae bacterium | reverse complement strand
TCATAATTTCCATTGTTTGCATTTTTTCTTCATCAACAATGACAATGGCCATTTGGATAAGTGCTAACGCTTCTTTAGCTTCCTCTAAATCTTCAAAATTAGGTACTTGCTGTATTAATTCACCGATACAACGTGTATCATTTTCTACAACCGCAATTTTGAGATCATTAATCCACTGCATAATCAGTCTCATCTCTCCAAGCTTGCAAAAGCTCTTTGGTGACACTTAAGACTTCTTCTAATTTTGAAACATCATTATACATATTTGCTTCAGTTAATGATTTTATCTGATGAACATACAATCCGCTCAAGTAGTGTGCAATCTGCCCACCATCATAGTTCAGCGAGTTGATAAGCTCAGAAAAAATAGCAGTTGTTCTATTAATCCAATAAGTCTTTTTTTCAATATCATTTTCTTCAATAGATCGTTTTGCTTGAGAAACAAATCTTAAGATACCTTCATAAAGCATTTTAATCAACTTTTCAGATGATTCGATAGAGACATTGTTTTGTGAATAAGCCGAGTATGCTAAATTTGAACGCATTGTAAACCTTTTTAATTTAATTACTTGAATATGAAGCTTGAATTTGCTGTGATAAAGTTTCAAACTGCGTGTTTAGTTTGCTTATTATCGAATCATACGCTGCAAATTTTACCGCCATAGCATTATATCTATCGTCCAGTTTTTTTACGTTAGCTAAACGTTGTTTTGTTAAAGAAGTTTTCTCTGTCTCTAATTGTGTATTAAAAGAGCTGAAAATACTAGTGCTACCCACTACATAACTTTTAAGTATATCGTCTAATTTTGTAAAAAATCCAGTTCTTATGGTACTACTTCCCGTTGTTGTTGTGGCTACTAGTCCAACAGAAGAAAGTTTAGTTGTATCTCCCGTAATGGCAATATCGTAACCAGCTGCACTTACCAGTTGGATATTATTATTTTCACCAATTATTGCTTCTATGCCTTCAATCCCTGCTGCATTGATAGCGTTTTTGAGTGCTAAAGCATTGGTTGCCGCATCAACACCCGTTGTGCTAAAAGCAATGTTAATGCCATTGATACTCATATCACTAGCAGTAAAATTCAAAGCACTAGTGGTAATAGCGCTACCCGTATAATTTGTAGCAAAGCTTTTAGTTGAGCCTCTAAAAAAATCTTCTACATCTATTGCACTACTTTTTATTTTGGCATCATAAATTGAAGAATCAAATTTTAAAATACCTGTTTCATCTAATGAAATACCGTAATCTAGTATACTTCTTCCAAGTTCATCGGTTGCAAGTAATTGCCTATTGATAGAAGTACTTAAAGATTTAACTTGACTTGTACTTTGAAAGATTCCTGCTACTTTAGTATCGCTGTCATATTTAGTCGTAATTTTTAAATTTGACATGAGTTCATTGTATTTTGAAACAAAAGATGTTAAATTATCTTTAAGACTACTTAAATCTTGTTTGATAGAAACATTGCTAAGCGTTGCTGCGTCAGTTTGTTTTTCATTAAGGGTAATGGTAACGCCGCTAATTAAATCACTGATGGTATTGGTTGAGCGAGATATATTGACGCCATTATATGAAAACGAAGCGTCTGTAGCACTTTGTAGATGATTTCCACCTGCAATAGCAAGTGTCGTCGCATCAAGCCCTAAGTTTTCAAGTGCACTCGTAGAGGTAGATGAAAAAGAAATGGCATTAGAAGCTCCCACATCATTACTTTTTATAACGAGTTTAAAAGGGTTTGTTCCCCCAACATTGAGGATGGAAGCAGTCATCTTTCCGCCAGTCTTGTCGTTAATCATATCTTTTAATTGCGTCAGTGTCGTACTTGAAGTCATGTCTATATCATATGTTTGACCATCAATGCCAAAAGTTAATGCATAGGTTGAAGGGACAGCGACACTTCCTGCTGCTTGTTGTGTTGCAGAGACTTCAAGGTCAGCCACATTTGAATTGGCTGTTGTACTGGAAAAAGTTACTGCTGTTCCAGAAGCGGCTCCTGAACTAAAGTTACCTAAAGTTCCTGACCATGTTCCATTGGTTACCGTATTACCAGCTGTTGCACCTGCACTTAAATTTGCAAATGCTGCAATTGCTTCAGCTTGAGTGATATTTCCACTTGCTGTAAGTGTTAATCCACCTATTGTTATTTGATCGCCCTTTGACATATTAGCTGCATTAAAAGCAACAGAAGAGGATTCTGTAATATTAGTAGCAACAGGTACGACACCATCCGTTGTTGTAATGGTAGGGGCCGCAGTTCCCGAAACGCTAAGATCAGCCACATTTGAATTGGCTGTTGTACTTGTAAAGGTTACAGATGTTCCAGAAGCAGCTCCTGAACTAAAATCGGTTAATGCTCCTGACCATGTTATGCTACTAGTATTGGTACCTGTTGTACCTGCACTTAAATCTGCAAATGCAGCAACCACTTCAGCTTGCGTTATAGTTCCATTTGCCGT
>JAFLKZ010000042.1:365-19048 GCA_019162915.1 Campylobacteraceae bacterium | reverse complement strand
GATAGTATCACCCGCCACCATACCGGCACTATCAAAAGTAACCAAAGATGATTCAGTACTTCCTACAACAGCAGTAGCGCCATTTGTTGTCGTAGCTACTGGGGCTATAACAGTTCCTTGTGCAATAAGTGTAGAAGTTGAAAAAGTAGAGTCTGCAGTTGTAAAGCTAGTACTTTGATAAATATCTCGTTGTGCTAGGTTGTTTACATGTAAAGAAAAATCTTGGACAGAAGCACCTGAAACGGTACTGACAGACACGGCAGTATTTGATACAGTAGTCGTTCTTTTGAGGTAACTTAATTCATCTGAGAGAGACTTTGTTAAAGACTCAAAAGAAGTAGTGAGCGCTGTTAATACAGAAAGATCACTGCTTTTAGATGCATTAGTAGTTAATTTATTATCAATAGGTGTAAGAAGATTTGCTTCATCAGCTGCTCGAAGCTTATCGATTACATCAAAAGTTAAGACACTGCTTCCCATACCTAAAGAACTTAACGCTGAACTAGTTGCCATAATCTATCCTTTTTTATCAAAAATCATTCCTACGATTTCTTTCATTTTCTCAGAAAGTGACATTGCCTCTTCTGTAGGGATTTTCCGTATCATTTTACCCGTACTACGCTCCATGACACTTACGAACATAGTGCTTATTTTATCATTAAACCCAAAAGTAACATTAGTATCGAGTGCATCCATTTGTTGATTTAACTCTTTGACTGTTTTACTCAGTGTTTCTACGATATCTTTATCATCCGGTTTAGTTTCCCTTGCACTTTTTGCTGTTTCATTCGCAGTTTCAACTTGTCTTATCGGTGTTGCGTTGTGTGCCTTTGGTGCAGCAGCAGTTTCGACTTGCTTACTGGTGGTACTAAATATATCCATAATGCCCTCCTTGGAATTTTCAATATTTTTCTTATAAACCAAATCGACAGTTCTTTTTTTTTGTTTAATAATTAAGATTTTCTGTGTTACTATTTCATTATATTTATAAAAGGTTTTGGATGAAAATTGCTTTAGTGTGTCAATCTTTGTTGCTTAGTCGTGCATTAAAGAGTTTTTTAGGGAGTGCTGTTGTTTCCTATAAACAGTGTGATTTTGTAGTAAGTGACAAAAAAATAGAACTTGATAAGCCTATTTTTTTTATATCTTCGAGTGAGGGAAATTTATTAATTCCTTTTTCTGGTTCCTCCTTGATCATTGCATTAGAAAAATTTAATCAAGATATGATTTTAAATGATGGAAAAAGTGAAGAAGTACTACCTAAAAATAAAACAGTCATTTTATTAGAAGAAAAAATTTCACAGTTAACAGAACAATTTAGAAAAGAACTCATTCAAACGATAAGAAGCTATAGTGACAACTAAACAATTCACGAACACGATAAGTGCTGGAAAATACAAAGGTAAAAAGATTTTACTGCCTTCTTTAACTACCACGAGAAGTACAAAAGCGATTATTAAAGAGTCACTTTTTGATACACTCCAATTTGATATTATAGATGAAGTTTTTGTAGAAGTTTTTGGCGGTAGTGGTTCTATGGGGCTTGAAGCACTTAGCCGTGGTGCTAAAAAGGCTTATTTTATAGAAATAGATAGACAAGCCTTTGGGGTTTTAAAAAATAATTGTAAAAATATTGATGAAAAAAACACGACATGTATTCAAGGTAATAGTTTTATTGTATTTGATGCACTTTTAAAAGAGCTTACATGTAAAGCTTTTTTTTATTTTGATCCTCCTTTTTCGATTCGTGATGGGATGGAAGATATCTATACTCAAGTACTAGATCTTATCGCTAAAATACCACCACATCTTGCCAATCTGATTATTGTTGAGCATATGAGCAATGTAGAAATGCCAATACAAATAGGTCTTTTTTGTTTAAAAAAGACTAAAACATTTGGAAAGAGTGCGCTTAGTTATTACATGTAAAAGATGGAACACCAATTGCTTTAGTTAGGCAAATATGCTTGACTAAAGGAAGTTGATGAAAATCACCACACTACTTTTTTTTCTTTTTTTAAACCTACAATTTCTACACGCTGAAAAAATTGGTGATATTGCCAGTGTTATTGGTGTAAGAGAAAACCAACTTATCGGGTATGGTTTAGTAGTGGGTTTAAATGGTACAGGAGATGGTTCTTCTTCCGCATTTACCCTTCGTTCTCTCTCAAACCTTCTTCAAACCGTCAATGTCAAAATAGATCCAGCAGATATTAAGTCTAAAAATATCGCTGCTGTTATCGTCACTACCAAACTTCCTCCTTTTGCAAGACAAGGTGATAAGCTAGATGTGACCGTTTCTTCCATTGGTGATTCTAAATCACTTCAAGGGGGAACATTGCTTTTAACACCACTTAAAGGTGTAGATGGGAAAATATACTCTTTAGCACAAGGTTCATTAACAATTGGTGGCATGAACGGTAAAGAAAAAGGTCAAATAAATCATGCAACCTCTGCTAATATATTTAGTGGAGCTTTGGTTGAGCAAGAAATAGAGTACGATTTACATGGGCAAGAATTTGTAAACCTCAGCCTGAAAGATTCAAATTTTAATACCGCTTTGTCCGTACAAAAAGAATTAAATAATAACTTTGGTAAAAAAATTGCCGTAGCAACAGACTCTCGAACTATCAAACTTATGAAACCTGAAAACCTCTCCATGGTAGAGTTTTTAGCTAGAACACTAGATACCAATGTCAAATATGAAAAAGAAGAAAAAATCGTTATTGATGAGAGAACGGGAACGATTGTATCGGGTGTTAATATCAAAGTGAGTCCTGTTGTTGTAACACATGGCGATATCACGATTAAAATAGAAGCTACGCCTAATCTTGATGAAGATACTAAAAGTTTAGACATTGGTAGCGATGTTAAGATAGCAACCAATGAAAATCAGATAAAAATGAAAGAAGAAAGCATGACGGTTGCTAACGTGACAAGAGCGCTTAGCAAACTTGGCGCTAAACCAAAGGATATTATCTCTATCTTAGAAAATATCAAACGTTCAGGTGCCATTACTGCAAAACTGGAGGTCATCTAATGCAAATAGACAATAGCTTAACACTGATGAATGCGAATTATAGTAAGCAAAGCATCGATCCTAATAGTAAGAATGATGCTTTACTCAAAGAGCAAACCGATAAATTTGAAGCTTTTTTTATCAAACAAGTTTTAGATATTGCGATGAAAAACGATAGTAAACTTTACCCTAAAGATGCAGGAGATAAAATCTACAATTCAATGTATAACGATACGATGAGTACCTCTTTGAGTGGACAGTTTGGATTTAGTGAAATGATATTTAGTTTTTTAAAGGAAGGTCGTTAAGATTTTATCATTTTAGGCGATATAGTTGTTAGAAAACAATTGAAAGGCTTAAGATGATTTCAAATATAAGTGCGCAAACACCAGCGTATGTTCAAAAGGCAGTCCCTAAAAACGATGAGTCAAAGGGTGTCAGTGAAACACAAAAAAGTGAAGAGTTAGATAAAGCTTCCACACTTAAAGAGCAGATTGCAAACGGAACCTACACAGTAGATACGTCCAAAACTGCCCAAGCGGTTGCAGAAGAGTTGTTCTAGGTCCTTCATTTAAAGGATGAAAGATGTTACTACATTATTTAAACAATGCCATTACCGACATAGAAAATCTTATTGATTTAACTAAAAAAGACATAGAAGATATCAAAGTAGCAAAACATAGTGAAATTTTTGAACGCGGTAGAATTAAAAATGATTTAATTCAATCTTTTGAAAACAAAAAATCTTTACTCGATAATGAACTCATGAAGCTTATGAAAGAAAACGGCCAAAAACCTTTAGAAGAGTTACTAGAGACACAACAAAAAGAGCTTCTTACTTTGATGAAAATGAGACTTTCAGAACTCAAAGTTTCCAACAAAGAATATGCTAAATATGTTATTACCATTAGTCAGTTTTATAATTCATTGCTTGATAGTATCTTTCCAAGAGATATGGAAGGCTATAAAATGGCACAGCATAAGCCTGCTTCAATTTTGAAAATTAGAGCATAGTCATGAGTCTTTTCAGTGCTTTAAATACAGGAATTTCTGGTCTTACTGGTGCGCAAACCGCTGTTACAACAACCAGTCATAATATCGCTAATGCCAATAATGAATTTTATACCAGACAAAGAGTTGTTTTTGCAGCTAGTACACCATTTCACACACAACCAGGTGATATAGGAACGGGTGTAAGTGTCAGCTCCATTGTGCGTATTCATGATGAGTTTGTCTACACAAGGCTCAAAAGTACGTCTAATGCACAATCCTATGATGCTTATTCAAAACAAACACTTGAAGAAGTTGCACAGTATTTTCCCGACCTTCAAGATGTTGGAATTGCTCAGGATTTAGCTGATTATTATCAAAGTTGGAGTGATTTTGCATCAAATGCAAGTGAAGGTTCACAAAAGATAGCACTTGTTCAAAATGCCGCAACACTAGCAGAAGATTTACAAACTTCAAGAGGCACATTAAGAACACTTCAAGATTCTTTAAATGAACAACTCAAAACAAATTTGGATGAAGTTAATAGTATTGGTCAAAAACTTGCAGATGTCAACAAGCAAATTGGCAATGTTGAATCTATCCAAGGCAACAATGCCAATGATTTAAGAGACCAAAGAGATCAATTAGAACTCACTTTAGCAAAATTAGTTGATTTTTCTGTTTCAAAAGGTGCCATTATCAGTCGAAATGATGTTGACCCCAATATGACTGACCAAGGTGTGGATTATTATCTCAATATCGCTGGAAGTTCATTTGTAGATGGTGCCACTTTTCATCCTTTGGTGATAGATAATACAGGTAATGAAAGTAACTACTACTCTGTTTATTCTGAAACGCAAGATGGTAAACGCTATAACATGACAGAGCAATTACAAGGTGGAAAAGTCGGTGCCATGCTCGACCTTCGCGGTAGAGTTTTAGATAGTAATGTTAATAATGGCTTTCCAATAGATGGAACAATTCAAGGCTATGTTGATGATTTGGATACTTTTGCGCAAACATTAATTACTGAAACTAACAATATTTATGCACAAAGTGCTCAAAAAATGATGCAATCTCCTTTGATGAGTGATGTTGCTAGTGATACTTCTCTTAAAAATATTTACACAAATTTAGAAAATGGTACATTTGATGTTATTGTATATGATAGCGCAGGCAAAGAAGTATCCAAAAAAAGTATTAGTGTTGGTTCAACAACAACAATGGGTGATGATACTTTTTCGAAAAGTATTTTGACACAGTTTAATACAAGTACCGATGATAATGCCGATAATAATGGACTTAATGATGTTGATGATTACTTTACAGCTACATTTGTGAGTAATGGAACCTTTAGTTTATCTCCTAAAAATAATTTAGATGGTTATAGCATCGCTATTGTTGATCATGGTACAAATTTTCCAGGAGTTACGGGAATTAGTCAGTTTTTTTCGGGAACTAATGCTTCCAATATTGATGTTAAGAGTGAATTTAAAAAAGATCCCTCTTCAATAGAAGGATATAATGCGCCCATTGCAGGAAATAATAAAGTTGCCAATGATATAGTCCAAATGCAATATGATAAGCTTAGCTTTTATCGTAAAAATGGATCTACTGCTACTGAAACTATTGAAGGTTTTTATCGATTTATTACAACTAATATTGCAACTGATGGAGAGCGCGCTATTAAAAGTTACGATACCAATACAGCTTTATTTAATACCGTTAATAGTGAATTTCAATCCATCAGTGGTGTAAGTGTTGACGAAGAACTCGCAAATCTTATGAAATTTCAAACAGCTTATAGTGCTAATGCAAAAATTATAACGACCATTGACCAAATGTTAGATGTCCTTTTAGGTATTAAATCATAGTGAAAAAAATTCCTCTAATGAGCGCCATTATTTTGGTGCTCATTTTTTTATTTTGCTTTATTTTGCCTTACTTATATACAATTTCTGCCTATGATTTAAATCCTCAAAAAATTCTTTTATCTCCCTCTTTTGAACATATTTTAGGCACAGATAGATTGGGTCGTGATGTGATGGCAAGAGTGATGATAGGGGGACAAATTTCTTTAATTATCGGTATCTTAAGTTCGATTATTGCTAGTTTTTTTGGACTAATGATAGGAATTAGTGCAGGTTTTTTTCAAAAAAATGTTGATAAAACAATTATTGTGATAATTGATCTTTTTTTAACTTTCCCTACTTTTTTTCTTCTGCTAGCCTTGATTAGTTACATTAGTGCTTCTCTTTGGGTTTTGGTAATTGTGATTTCAATTACAGGCTGGATGGGTATGGCAAGGATGATACGCAGTGAAAGTTTTGCGATATCTAATGCCCCTTTTATCAAAATTTTAAAACTCTCACATGTCAGCAATAGGAAGATTGTTTTTAAGTATTTTGCCCCTTTACTCGCGCCTATCTTTTTTATCAGTTTTACCTTTGGATTTAGTGGCGCGATACTAGCTGAAAGTGGTTTGAGCTTTTTAGGCATTGGCATAACGCCACCGCAAATTAGTTGGGGAGTTATTTTGAGTGAGGGAAAAGAAGTCATCGATATCGCATGGTGGCTCAGTTTTTTCCCTGGATTCCTTATCTTTTTAGTAACTTTTTCTTTGATTAATATTTCTGATTACCTACAAGCTAAGAGTAATGAAAAAGATGCTTTTATTGCCTGATATTTTGGCTTTTTTGAAACAAGAAGTAGATAATAGAAATACACTAAACGAACTTTCTTTAGAGAAACCAGATCCTTTGATGGTAGCTTCAAGATATAAAGATGAACATATTGCCCTTATTTGTGCACTTTTTTCTTATGGTAAAGCTAGTTTGATAGTGAATTTTTTAAATAGTCTTGATTTTTCACTTCTTAATGCAAATGATTTAGTGCTAAAACAAAGCTTCGAAAATCACTATTATCGCTTTCAGACTTCACGAGATGTTCAAGAAATTTTTCTTACATGCAAAAGAGCAAAAGATAAAAAAGATACATTGGAATCTGTTTTTTTACGTGGTTATAACAAAAATCACGATGTAATGGCGGGTTTATGTGAACTTATCACTTTTTTATATGACTTAAATTCTTATCGTTCACGTGGATATGAGTTTTTATTAGGTAAAATACCTCACGCGAAGTCAACATCACCTTATAAGAGATTTCATATGTTTTTGAGATGGATGGTTAGGGATGATAATCTAGATTTAGGACTTTGGCGTGGTGTCAATAAACGTGATTTACTCGTACCCCTAGATACCCATACGTTTAAAATAGGAAAGAAAATAGGATTTATACAGAGAGATAGCTATGATTTTAAAGCTGTCTTAGAGTTGACAGAGTCGCTACGAAAGTTAGATAAAGAGGATCCTGTTAAATATGATTTTGCACTCTATCGTTTGGGGCAAGAGAAAATTTTAGATTAAAGGATTATACGTTGCGTTTAAAATTTTGGTTACCTAGAAGTATTACTATTTTAAGAGATGGCTACAGTTTTTCAAATTTATCGTCTGATTTTATCGCAGGTTCAACAGTAGCTATAATAGCGTTACCTCTCGCTATGGCATTTGCAATTGCTAGTGGCGTGAGTCCTGAAAAAGGTATTTTTACGGCTATTGTTGCGGGATTTATCATCTCTTTTTTAGGTGGAAGTCGTTATCAAGTTGGTGGACCTACGGGCGCATTTGTTGTTGTTTTGTATGCTGTTATTATGAAACATGGCTATGATGGCTTAGTTATTGCGACGATATTAGCAGGAATTATGCTTTTTTTGATGGGAGCTTTTAAACTCGGTAATATTATAAAATACATTCCTTATCCTGTGACAGTAGGTTTTACGACGGGTATTGCTTTGATTATATTTTCTTCACAAATGAAAGATTTTTTTGGATTTCCTATCGATAAAATGCCAGTAGAATTTACAGAGCAATGGGTGCTTTACGCAGTAGAAGTTTCTCATATAAATTATTTTTCTTTAATTATTGGTGTGATTAGTGTTACATTACTGATCAAACTTCGTCATCTTTATCCACGCGTTCCTGCAGCTATTGTTGTGATTGTTGTTTTTTCGCTGATTGTTTACCTTTTTAAATTACCTGTTGAAACAATAGGCTCAAAATTTGGAGCACTGCCTTCAATGCTTCCTAGCCCAACACTTCCAACTTTCTCACTCGAAAAAATAAGAGCAGTCTTTCCAGATGCTATCACTATAGCTTTGCTTGGAGCTATTGAGTCACTTCTTTCTTGCGTAGTAGCAGATGGAATGACAGGAGATAGACATCATTCCAATAAAGAGTTAATGGCACAAGGCGTAGCCAATGTCGCTTCAACTATGTTTGGAGGAATTGCTGCAACTGGAGCGATAGCAAGAACTGCTACTAACATCAAAGCAGGTGCTTTTAGCCCAATTTCTGGAATTGTTCATGCCCTTATGCTCTTTATTTTTATGTTTTTCTTTTCTAAACTGATTATGATGATTCCCCTTGCTTCGCTGGCTGCAATTTTGATTGTGGTGGCATGGAATATGAGCGAATTTCATCATTTTAAAGCGATAGCATTGAAATCTGAACGTAATGATACCATTGTTCTTTTGATGACATTTTTTCTGACAGTTCTTATAGATTTAAATACAGGTGTGCAAACAGGTATTATGCTTGCGGCTCTTTTATTTATAAAACGTATGATTGATGTAACCGGTATTATTGACAAAAAGAAAGATTTTTCACTTCATTTTGACTCAGAAGAGAGGATGGATGAAGATGATAAAAACGCTATTACATGTAAGATAGTTCCTTCGAATGTTGAAGTTTATGAAATAGATGGGCCTTTTTTCTTCGGTGTTGCAGATAGGCTCAAAAATATACTTGATTTTGTAAAATCACCTCCTTTGGTTTTTATCTTAAGAATGAGACATGTCCCTATGGTTGATGCAACAGGTTTACATGCACTTGAAGAGTTTTATGAACTTTGTCATAACAATGGAACAACGCTTGTTTTATCAGGTGTTAATGAGCATATTAAGATAAAAATGAGTCGTTTTGGATTTGATAACAAAATAGGAAATGAAAATATAACCAATAATATAGATGATGCTTTATTAAGAGCGAATCAATTACTTTTAAATACAATCTAAGGAGTATTTATGCCCTATATCAATATTAAAATCACCAAAGAAGGTGCCACTAAAGAGCAAAAACAAAAGTTGATTGAGGGTGCAACAAAGCTTCTTGTAGATATTTTAGGTAAAAATCCTGCTACAACAGTTGTTGTGATAGAAGAAGTTGACACCGATAACTGGGGAATAGGTGGAAAACAAGTGACAGAGATACGAAAAAATAACCACTAAGTATCATTTAATCAAGTATTAAATGATTTAAAGGTACAATCTCCAAAATTTATTAATGAAGGAAAAGTGTAATGAATCAGATTTTTACATTTTTAGGCCTTATTGATCACTCACATGGTTTCATATTTGTATCGCATATTTTGCTTGTTGCGGGAATTGTTCTTGTTCTTGCTAAGCTTGCTACAACAAAAATGCAATTGGTTCCAAGTGGTGTCCAAAATCTCATGGAAGCCTACTTAGAAGGCGTAATTGCTATGGGAAAAGATGTTATTGGTGAAGATTTGGCACGTAAATACTTGCCACTTGTTGCAACATTAGGTTTGATAGTTTTCTTTGCAAACTTTATAGGTATTATTCCAGGCTTTGAAGCGCCTTCTAGTAACCTAAATATGACATTAGCATTGGCACTTATCGTATTTACTTATTATAACTTTGAAGGTATAAGAGTCAATGGTGTTATTCACTATTTTGGACATTTTATGGGACCTTTGAAAATTTTAGCTCCATTGATGTTTCCTATCGAGGTAGTTTCTCATCTTTCTCGTATTATCTCTTTATCTTTCCGTTTATTTGGAAATATTAAAGGCGATGATTTATTTCTTGCGGTTATTTTGATGCTTGCACCTTGGATTGCGCCACTTCCTGCTTATGCATTGTTGACATTTTCAGGCATACTTCAAGCATTTATTTTTATGATTTTGACATATGTTTATTTAGCTGGTGCTGTTCTTATTAGTAACGACCACTAAAAAGTAGTATTCTTTGTTTAAAAATCGTACTACTTTTGAAAAATTACTTAGTTTTTTGCAAGGCTCTTCTTGGGCCTTTGCAATAGCTGGTGGTGCTTATGCTTTTCTTCTTTTTTCTCCCTTTGGATTTTTAATTGCACTTTTAATTAGTTTTTTTCTTTTCCTTACAGGCTTTTTTTTCGTTGTTATTTTTGAGATGGCTCAAATTCAAATAGAGAAACTAGAAGAGTTAAAGAAGCAAACAAAATTACTAGAAAAGATTGTACAAAAAGATGATAAAAAAATATCTGATTACTGACCCTCAATATTTTACTTCTCAACCAGATTTTTTCATCTCCAAACTCTTATATGTAACGCGTATTCATCAACCAGATTTTATTTGTCTTAGGGATAAAGTAACCCAAGATTATCATCTTTTAGCGCAAGCATTGAAGACAATTTATACTACTTTTCCTCAGCTTAAATTGTATCTACATACTGATTTTTTGCTCGCATCAAAGCTTGGTTTCGATGGAATACATTTACCTTCTCATGCAATGAATGATATCATCAAAGCAAAAGCATTAAATCTTAAAGTTACGATCAGTACCCATAGTTTAGAAGAGGCACAAAGAGCTGAGTCATTGGGGGCAGATGCTATCACGATGAGCCCAATATTTGCTACACCTAACAAAGGCGAGCCTCTTGGTTTAGAGAAGTTAAAAGAAATAAATGATAAAATCTCTATCAAATGTTTTGCGCTTGGTGGTATTATCTCCGATACGCAGATAAGTGCTTGTGCCAAAATAGGCGTTTATGGAGTTGCTTCCATTCGCTATTTTTTAAATTAAAAAAGGTTATCCATGTTTGAAGTTGTTATAGGATTAGAAGTTCATGCACAATTAAATACAAAAACAAAGATATTTTGTAGTTGCCCGACTAGCTTTGGTGATGAACCTAATACAAATGTATGTGAAGTTTGTTTAGGACTTCCTGGAGCCTTGCCTGTGTTAAACAAAGAGACAGTTAAAAAGTCTATTGCATTTGGTACTGCTATTAATTCTAAAATCAATCAAAGATCAATTTTTAATCGAAAAAACTACTTTTATCCAGATCTTCCTAAAGGCTATCAAATTAGTCAATTTGAAATTCCTATCGTGGAGGGTGGAGAGATTTTTATTGATTTTGAAGATGGCACTACTAAGAGAATAGGGGTTACAAGAGCGCACCTTGAAGAAGATGCTGGAAAAAATATCCATCATGGGAGTGTAAGTTACGTAGATCTAAACCGCGCTGGAACGCCTTTACTTGAAATCGTTAGTGAGCCAGATATGCGTAGTAGTGAAGAAGCGGTACTCTATCTTAAAAAACTTCACGCCATTTTACGCTACTTAGATATTAGCGATGCCAATATGCAAGAAGGAAGTTTTCGTTGTGATGCCAATGTTTCTATCAGACCAAAAGGCGATACCAAGCTTTATACGAGAGCGGAGATAAAAAATCTTAATTCATTTAAATTTATCCAAAAAGCTATCGATTATGAAGTAAAACGACAAAGTGAAGCCTGGGAAGATGGTGTTTATGAAAGAGAAGTTGTTCAAGAAACAAGACTGTACGATATTGAAAAAAATGAAACGAGAAGTATGCGTGGTAAAGAAGATAGTGCGCAGTACCGTTACTTCCCAGATCCAGATTTATTGCCTGTTATTGTTCCTGATGAAATGCTCAAAGAGTGTATTATTATACCAGAACTACCTGATCAAAAAAGAGATAGATTAGTGGGTGATTATGGCATTAAAGAGTATGACGCTGCGGTGATTACTTCTTCTGTGGAGATGGCGCATTTTTATGAAACGATGATTAAAGAGGGTGCTGGAGCTAAGAATAGTATAACGTGGCTTACGGTTGAACTACAAGGTCGTTTGAACCATGGACTTACCCTTATGAATTCTCCTGTAGATGCTTTAAAATTAGCGCTTATTGTTAAAAGAATCGAAGATGGTACGATTAGTGGAAAAGCAGCTAAAGATGTCCTTGATTATTTGATGGAACATACGATGAGTGTTGATGAAACGATTGAAAAATTAGGGTTAAAACAAGTGAGTGATGATGGTGCTATTTTGGCTATTATCGATGCGATAATTAGTGCTAATGCTGATAAAGTTGCAGAGTATAAAAGTGGTAAAGATAAGCTGTTTGGATTTTTTGTAGGGCAAACGATGAAAGAGAGTAAAGGAACGGCTAACCCTTCTATGGTAAATGATTTACTAAAACAAAGATTGAATAGTTAACCGCAATGAAAATAGCAGTCATTGGAGCAGGGAAATGGGGACAAGCTCTCCATTTTGCTATTTCTAAAAACTTACCTTGTATGATTACTTCGAGAAACAAGAAAGATATTCCTAATTTTGTTGCTTTAGAAGAAGCTTTAGATGCCGAATATCTCATCCTAGCACTTCCCGCTCAAATCGTGCGAGAGTGGTTAGCGACACATTTTATTTACAAAGGTCAGAAGATTTTAGTTGCGGCTAAAGGAATTGAGCAAAGGAGTGGAAATTTTCTTAATGAAATTTTTACACAGTTCATTCCGGAGCAAAATCTAGCCTATCTCTCTGGTCCCTCTTTTGCTTCAGAAGTCATGATGGGACTTCCAACGGCTGTTGTTATTAATGCGACTAATAGTGAATTAGCAAAAGAATTTACATTGTTTTTCCCTGATTTTATAAAAACATATATTTCAAATGATGTGATTGGTGCAGAAGTCTGTGGAGCTTACAAAAATGTCCTAGCTATCGCTAGTGGTATTAGTGATGGATTACAATTGGGAAATAATGCAAGGGCAAGCCTTATCGCCAGAGGGCTTGTTGAAATGCGTCGATTTGGTAAGCATTTTGGGGCACAAGATGAAACTTTTTTAGGACTCAGTGGTGCAGGTGATCTTTTTTTGACAGCTTCTAGTACCCTTTCTCGTAATTACAGAGTAGGGTTATTTTTGGCTCAAGGTAAAAAACTAACAACTATTTTGGACGAATTAGGTGAGGTAGCAGAGGGTGTTTTTACCTCAAAGGCAGTTGTCAATTTGTCGCATAAAAATCATATCTATACGCCTATTGCTGAGGAAGTTGCACTTATTTTAGAGGGAAAAGATCCTAAAATGAGTGTTAAAGATTTATTGGCTGACTAATGATGATAAAGTTTTTTCTCTCCATCATAATATGTTTACATGTAACGTTATATGCTAAAAATCCTCCGTTAGAGGATATGATATCGCAGATGATAGTGATAGGCTTTGATGGTCAAAAAGAAAGTGATAAATGGGTAGAGCAAATCGCCAAAGACATCAAAAGAGCTAAGATAGGTGGCGTTATTTTAGTTGATAAAAATATCCAAAATCCTGCACAATTAAAAAAACTTACAGAATATCTCAAAGCTCAAAATCCCGCACTTTCTCTTTTAGTCGTTGCCGAACAAGAGGGTGGTGAAAATAGTGCTTTTTCCTCCAAAAAAGGATTTATAGGATTTCCTTCCAGTTATGATATGGCGAAGAGTAAAGACATTGAAGAGAGTGCTTTGATGTATAAGAGTATGGGTCTAGAGCTTTTGAAAAGTGGTATAAACATCAATTTTGGACCTGTTTTAGATCTCCACAATAAAGCTAATGTAGGCGATGACGCTAAATTTAAAAGAAGTTATTCCCCTTTTGAAGAGATAGTAACCACTTATGCAACACTTTTTATCAATGCACTTAGAGATGCAAGTGTTATTGCTGTTGTTAAGTATTTTCCTGTTTCTGGAGCAAATCTTTGGGATGGGTTTTCCACTGAAGTGGATGTAACTGGTAGTTGGAAATTTGAACAATTAAAACCTTACTATGATTTGATAGCTTTTGAGAAGCTTGATGCTGTTTTGATGTCTCATGTTATGCATAAAGAGCTAGATGAAAGCTATCCTGCAGTTTTATCTTCCAATGTTATTCAAAAACTTTTGCGTGAAAAAATGCATTTTGAAGGGGTTGTTTTTGCAGATAATCTTCGCTCAGGCTCACTTTCAAACCATTTTGATTTTAAGCAAAGAGTGATTCGCTCCATAGAAGCAGGTGCTGATATTTTAGTTTTTTCGAATTATTTTGCAGACAATGCGAGTATGCCTTTTACGGTTCAAAAAATACTAATGGACGCTATAAAAAATGGAGAAATCAAAGAAGAGAGAATAGCTTTATCTTATGAGAGAATACTTAAACTTAAATATAAATTATCAACAAAGAGAGTCAACCATGTTAATTAAAAATGTAATATTACCAACAAAAAATGGTTTTCTAAAACGTGATGTTTTGGTAAATGGAAAAAAAATAGTTGCTATTAAGTCAGATATAAATGAGAGAGAAGAGACTCAGGTTATAGATGGTGAGGGATTATATTTACTGCCTGGTATTATAGATCTTAATGTTAGATTCTCTAATAGTATTCTCAATCAAGAAAATATCGATAAATTATCTTCCAGTTCCCTTCGTGGTGGTATCACAACGGCTGTTGTCATGTCTGATTTTACTCCCAGATTGGATAGTGCCACTTTATTGGAACTTGTAAAATTTAAAATAGATCAAGCTAAAATAGATTTAAAAATAAGTGCACCTCTTGCAGATAAAAAAGAAGACCAATTAAGCAATATTGCAACACTTTTAAACAATGGAGCAGCAGCAATCTTAGCAGACTCGAGTAGAAATGCAAATTTACTTAGACGTGGTATGCAATATGCGACGATGAAAGATAAACCACTTTTTTGCAATTGTTATGAAGCTAATTTAGATGATAATGGTTTGATGAACGAGGGGCATATCTCTTCTAAACTAGGTCTCTCAGGTATTTCTAAAATATCCGAAAGCTCAGAGGTCGCCAAAGTGGGAGAACTTGCCTTGTTTTATAAGGCTAAAGTAGTTTTAAAATCATTGTCTACGAAAAGATCACTTGACATTGCGAGTGATTATAAAAAATTAACTCCTTTGCTTTATTCGGAAGTGTCTATTCATCATTTATGCAAAAATGATACTTCTTGTGATGGATTTAACACTTACGCAAAGATTATGCCTCCACTGCGTGATGAGGAAGAGAGAACCGCTCTCCTTGATGCGTTAAAGTCGGGAAGTATCGATATTTTAACATCAGCACACTCTCCTAAATCTATCCTTTATAAAGATGTTGCTTTTGAAGATGCTGAGTTTGGCATAGGAGCGATAGAAGAATTTTTAGCACTTTGTTATACTAATTTAATCAAAAAAGATATCATTGATTTTGAAGATTTGACACAGATGTGTAGTCTTAATCCTGCTAAAATTCTAGATTTAGAGTTTAAAGGTCGTGTTCAAGAAGGATTTGATGCCGATTTAATTTTATTTGACCCAACTTATACGTATGAAGTGACCAATCAGCACTCTTTGTATTGTGGTGATACCCTCTTTGGAAAAGTTAAAAAAGTATTTGTGGGTGGCGAATTGTTGTTAAATGTTTAACAACTAATAATAAACTTGGGCAAGATAAAGTCCACATGCGGGAACAATTGCGGTGGATACTTTTTCTTCTCCCCCCAATTGCTTTTCAAGGTCTTGGGCGGAGAGTTGCTCATTTGACATTTTAAGTAAAAAATCACACATCATGCGTACTTGGCTTCGTAAAAAAGCATCTCCTACAAAATAAATAATAATCAAGTTTTTATGGGCATAAGCTCCCGCTTTAAATATCTCTCGTATATTTTGTGTCTTTCCACCATCTTGTTTTTTGAAAAGTTTAAAATTGTGTTTACCTATAAAAAATTGAGCATATTCATGCAGTAAAGTCACATTCACATTGTTTACATGTAAAGCATAATTGGCAAAAGTGGGTTGATAAGCACCAGTGTAGAGTACATAACGATAAAGCCTTTTTTTAGCATCAAACCTAGCATGAAAAGCCTCATCAACTATTTGGATAATTTGGATAAAAATTGAGGGTTTAATAAGCTCATTGAGACACTTTTTAAGTTTATCCATATCCATCCAAAAAGAGGGCAAGTCAATATGAATGACTTGATGTGTGGCATGAACATTGACATCGGTTCTTCCACTACCTACAATTTTTGTATCGATATTGAGTGTCTTTAAAGCTTGGGTGATAATCCTAGCAACACTTTTTTTCTCTTTGAGTTCATGTTTTTGTATTTGGAACCCATTAAATATACTGCCATCATAACTGAGTACAATTTTTGCTCTTCTCATGTTTAATAGATAGCTTTAATTCTCTTTTGATAGATCAAATAGGAAATACCAAATGTGGCAAGAAAAACAATCAAAGTTGCACTTTGAGGATGAATCGTTGATAAAATAGTGGTAAGACTAAGATATGTAGCGATGGTAGCAAAAATATAAAAATAGATACCACTTTTATTGTATCTATAAGTCACAATTCCTATGCTAATCGCAATGAGGGTAGAGGCAATAGGAAAGAGGGCGATGAGCAGAAAAAATGCTAAGTCATAAGCTCTTCGTTTATCGACAAAAACACCATTCCAGTACTCAGAAATACTTTGCATATAACCAATGGTTGTATTTGGTCTTGTATTGATATACATTTTTTGAAAATCTACTTGTTCGATAGCATCTTTTTGAAATTCAAAAATTTTTCCATTTTCAAGATTAAGTCTAAGCGCTCCTGCTTCATTGTCGATAATAGCACTTGATGCGAGAATGAGTTTTTCATCTTCTTTGTTTTTTTGCGTTTGATATAAGGTTACGCCATTGTAAATTTTACTATTATCGCCACTTTCGATATATACAAGCCAATCTGAGAACTTTTGACCAAATTCACTTGCTTTGATATTAAATTTTGCTTCTGCTTTTTTGTATTCTAAAAAGTTGGTATTGAGTTGTTTTGAGATAGGAATAAGAATAAAAATATCTAAAATAAGAATAAATGACAAAAGTGAGGAAACAACTAAAAAAAGTTTAGCGATTTTTTTTGGATTATAACCGAGTGTAAAAAGAACGATGGTTTCATTTTCTTTGGAAAGATTAAAGAGTGTGATGCACAAGGCTATAAAAAAAGTGATAGGAAGTGTATAAACCAATGTTTTGGGTAAAAGGTAGATATAAAGTGTGCCCAGTTCTGCAAAATTCATCTGAATAATAGCCGTTAATGCAGTAATTTTAATAAAAAAGACAACAGAAGTGATGAAAAAAAGTATAAAGAATAGAGAACTAAAAAGTTCACTAAAATGTTTTAAAAGATAACGATTGACTCTACTCATAGTATAGTTTCCAATATTTTTAAGATGTGTGTATCAAATAACCAAGTAATAAAGAGCGCAAAACTCAAGAATGGAATAAAAGGAAGTTCAAAACCTCTTTTTCGAACCATCATAAATGCGACCAATGCAATGATGGCACCTAGATAGATAGATGCACATCCTAGTTTAATGCCCATCATTGCTCCTATAATCCCCGCAATGATAATATCAGCTTCACCCATAGCTTCTCTTTTCATCATTGCTGAAATAACCATACGAAGCAGTGCAAAAGCTCCCATGAAAATGAGTCCATTTTGGAGAGAGACTAAAGGTTCACCGAGTGCAAAAGAACAAAAGAGAGCGGGAAGACTTAGCATGTCAGGGACTGCTTTATATCGAAGATCAATAATACTGAGGGCTAAAAGAAGTGTGAAAATAAAGGAAGTAAGAAAACCTTGCAATAATGAATGTGTCTGGCTATAACAAATAAGAAAGATAAGGGTAGAGAAAAGCTCAACCAAAGGGTATTGATAAGAGATAGAAGTATGACAAAATGAACATTTCCCCCTAAGGGCTATCCATGATAAAAGCGGTATGTTGTGATACCATTTTAAAGGATGTTTACATGTAGGGCAATGAGAAGAAGGAAGACTGATGCTTTCATTTTTAGGTATGCGTATGATGGCAACATTGAGAAAAGAACCAAAACAAAGCCCAATGAGCGTAAATAAGAGAAGTTCAGCCATTTTTTCCATTAACCTTTTAAATCCAAAAGTAAATCATTCAAATCATACAAAGGAAGGATATCCTTTACAATAGCAATATGCGTAATCATATCAAATTTATGAGACTCTTTTTGTAAAAAGAAGAGACTCTTGTCATACAATACCTCAATGTGCATTTCTAATATTCCATTGTGCTGGGTGATAGTACCTTGAATGGGGCCTAGATTTTCAAATCCTGCGTAAAACTTTAATTGCTCTGGCATAGGAGTATTTTTAAATTGTAAAAGATACTTTTTACCTTCTCGTAAAAGAGGTAGATGAATGATTTGTTTGCTTAAGGCAACAAGCATATGTGAAAGGGTGGCAAAAGTTTCTTTGGAAGCATTTTCATCGAGTAAATTTTGAATTAAAAAGGCTTTCCATTCTTTAAATGAGAACGGATTTTTCATCATCGGTTCTAGTGAAATATCTAAAAAATGAGTATCGGACTGAAAGATATAGGGTTGAAGTCTAAGGTTTGAAATCGTTAAAATTCCTCCTTTTCCTTCAAAAAAATCCCCCCAATATCGTTTTCCCTCTTTGAGATTTTTTTGACTCTTTGTTGTGAGTTCTTTTCGTCCAAG
>JAFLKZ010000042.1:0-291 GCA_019162915.1 Campylobacteraceae bacterium | reverse complement strand
TCTCTAGTTGTTTTAAAACTTCTATGGTAATGGGAAGACTTGCATTAAAATTGATAGATGAAGCTCGACTATCAGTGATAGTGGCGCCAATGCCTGCTAGTTTTTGTAGTGTCGAAATCATAAAGACTGTGATAACTCTACAATTTTTTGCGCTATCTCAAATTTAGAGGCAAGTGGAAATTGGTTAACACCATCTTTGGTTATAAACTTAACTTCATTATACGAACTTCCAAAACTATTTTTTTCACCTAAGACATTGAGACAAACAGCATTTAACCCTTTTTTGTGTAG
>JAFLKZ010000036.1 GCA_019162915.1 Campylobacteraceae bacterium | reverse complement strand
ATAAGAGAAAAAAGAAGTCTTTTTGATGCGTGTTTTGCTTAAGTCAATGGTGGTGCCCCCCCCGAGTCAATGACCAATATCAAATTTTTATAAATTGCTAGTTTATGTTACTTATAGTTACGAATAGCCTATTGCAACTGTTTTGAATGATAACTACTTTAGTGAGATACCTCAAGTTTTTAGGATGATTATCGAAGATAAAAAAGCTCATAAAATGCTAAGAAAATTGCCTTGAAACAATTTTGTATTATGATTCTCCTAGAAATATCAATAAAGGTCTTACATGTACAATATGGGTGAACCTCGCATTAAAATCGTCGCTATGCCAAAAGACACCAATCCCTCAGGCAATATTTTTGGAGGATGGATTATGTCGCAGATAGATATCGCAGGAAGTCTTGCAGCACGCGACCTTAATGTTCAAAGAGTAGTGACTGTTGCTGTCAATTCGATGGAGTTTCGAGAAGCAGTTAAAGTAGGCGATGTACTGAGTTGTTATGGGAGAATCCTCAAAGTAGGAAAAACCTCTATTACGGCGCAAGTAGAAGTTAATGCAGAGCGCTCATATGATGGGACGAGGCGATGCTTACATGTCACCAGTGCTGTAGTTACTTATGTTAATGTTGATGAAGATGGCGTCAAAAGGCTCATTCCCCATACACAAAATGAACTCTTAGCTCTTGGTATTGAGCAAAAACTCTAATAGACTTCTTGCGAAACTCAATTTGAAAGAACCAAAGGTTCACGGGCTTTCTGCTGAAGAAAACCCAGTGTTAACGTAGCTTTTAGAGCTTGCTTTAAAAGTGTGTTAGGAGTTTTGTAAGAACTCTAATGAGTTTCTACCCTATTTCTTCCACTTCGTTTTGCCTTGTAAAGTGCTTCATCTGCTCGAATCATAACACTATTGATAGACCTATCGTCTTTGTTTAGCATTGATAACCCAATGCTAACGGTAATAAGAATATCTTTCTCCTCAACTCTAAAAACCTGCTCAGAGATAAGTTTTCGTATCTTTTGGGCAGAGGAGATAGCGCTTTCCATTGAAATATCTGGTAAAAGAACAACAAACTCCTCCCCTCCATAACGAAAGATAAAATCACTTTTCCGAAAATACGTGGTAAGATAATTCGCTACTTTCTTCAAAACAAAATCTCCAATGAGGTGCCCATAAGTATCATTTATCTTTTTAAAATAATCGATATCTACCATCAGTAAAGAGAGTTCTTTGTTCTCTTTTTTCATCTCTTGAAAAACACTTAAGAGCTTTTTCTCAAAAGTCGTTCTATTTAAAAGACCTGTAAGGTAGTCTGTTTGAGCCTCTTGTTTGAGTAAGTCTAACTTAATTTTTTCTTGTGTAATATCTCGCATCACGCCTTTGTATCCAGCATGTCCGCCATCACTTGCATGAATAGGAATAATATAGTTTTTCATATGTTTATCTAAAAAAGTACAGTAAAATTCAAACTGTACATACTCTATACTCAAATCTTCTTGCAATTTTTTGATATGTTGATGCACTTCTGCTAAATACGCTTCTTGTAAAAATTGAAAATTTTGTGTACCAATAATATTGGTAGGCTCATGCATAAAGTACTCTTTCACTTTACTATTAATATACGTCAACGTATGCTCCGTGTCAATTATCCAAATAACATATGGCGAACTGTCGGCTATAAATCTAAAAAGCTTTTCATTCTTTGCACTCTCTTGTAATGCAAGTTGAACTTTTTGATCGAGTAATTCGTTGGTTTCTTCTAGTAACTTATTTTTCTTGCGATTTTTTATTATCATTATGAGCATCGAAGAAGAGAATAGAAAGAAAAATAAACCTATGGCTATCATGCCCGTTTTATAGTGTGTCAAAAAATCTATTGGCTTATTGATGTAGCTTACATGTAAAAGTGTATTGGGAGCTTTGAGCGAAAATTTTTGCATTACTTTATAGTCTAAAATGACGCTATCTTTGCCTAAATTTGAAAGCAATGCAATATTATTAACCTGTGCACCCTCTAAGACCTCAACCGCAAGTTCTCCTGCCATTTTGCCTTGATTAAATCCACTGGTGATAACACCGCCTACAATACCTTTATCCAAAAAGAAATCCCATGAGCCAAAGATAGGGATACTTGGCGTAAAAATCTCTTGCATTTTTAAAATGCTCTCGCTATAACTAAAAAAGTTACCTTTTTTATCTCTGTTGTATGACAATAAATAGACTAATAGAGTTTCTTTATTTTGTGCTACAAAAGTAGCCAGTTCTTCATCACTAAAATCCCAAATGTAGTAAAACTGAAATTGTTGAGAAAAAGATTTTTCAACTTCTCTCATTTCAGTCAATATTTTATCGGCAGTAAGTGTATTGTCTAATCCAACCATGACTTTATCTTTTTGAGGGAAAAGTGTGTGAGCAAGGGATAACGTACCATGATAATCTACAATCTCTTTGACGCCTGTAGATTGTGGTAATTTTGATACCAATTGGGGTGTAAAGTTATTGATTCCACAGAAGATGACAGGTTTGTTGGGAAAAAGCTCATTGCCGTATTGATTGACAAATGCTAAAGCATCGTTATCGGAAACGATGATAACATCAAAAGAAGTATTACCATGTTTAAGCATAAAATATTGGAAAGTTTTAGTTAAAAAAGAGGGTTCAAAATGTCTTTTAGAATCAAGATATTCAAAATAGAGATTGGTCTTTTCTTTTGATTTGTCAAAAGCACTAATCAAACCTTTAGAAATACTATCAGTCCATTCTAAACCATGATGATAAGAGTGCAAAACTAAAATATTTTTATCCGCAAAAAGTACTGTAGATAGAAAAAATAGTAGTAAAAATATCTTTCTAATCACTCAAAATCCATCCTCCGACTTGCAGATTTTTGGCAGGTATTATTATATAACAATTTATCAATATTCAGATGATAAATTGTTTTTTACAAATTCCTCCCATCCAATACGGCGTAAAATACACGCGGGACATTCACCACATCCATATCCCCAAGCATGTTTGTGCGTATGGTCTCCGTTGTAACACGTATGAGATTCATCAATCACCAGTTCTAGAACACCCTCTTCTTCTGACAAAGTAAAAGTCTGCGCTTTGGTGAGATGCATGAGAGGATAATGAAAAATTATGTTTGCTTCACTTCCAAGATTAAGTGCTAATTCCAAAGCCTTAACAAACTCTTCTCTACAATCAGGATACCCAGAATAATCTGTTTGATTTACCCCAATGATGATGTTATTGATGCCTTGTTTTTGCGCAAAAGCATGTGCTAAGGTAAAAAATATAGCATTACGATTGGGAACGAACGAAGCAGGAAGATTCGTATGCGTACTATGGCTACTAGAGATATCCAGATTTCCATTAATCAAGGCAGAATCATTAAGCTGAGAAAAAGCATCTAAGCTAAGTAGTGTATTTTTAACACCAAGTACACCTGCTATTTTACAAGCTTGGGCTATCTCCACAAAATGCTTTTGACCATAATCAAAAGTGATACTTTCCACATAATCAAATCGATTTTTTGCCCACCCAAGGCATGTCGTACTATCTTGTCCACCACTAAAAACCACTAACGCTTTTTTCATTATTCTACCCCTAAAAACTTATGCAATTGAACACTTAAAATATAATTTGGATGATTTTTAACAAAGTTGATACAAAAATTAAGATTTTCAAAATTTGGCTTATCTTTGTCATTTTGAGGCTGAATAAAAACAGGCTTATAGCTTTTAAAATTTAAAATTTTCTCTATCTTAGACTTAGGATTAACCACAAACTTAACCTCATCATAACCATAATTTTCTATATTATCCCAATCTTTAGGTGAATACGTCACCCAATTGGCACTGCTAATATTAGAAAAATTATACCCATTAGTTTCCACTGCCACAGAATACATGTAAGCTTGCAAAAACTCTATAAAACCATTCAAATCATACAAGGTAGGCTCTCCACCTGTAATGATGACATGGTGTGAAGGAAATTGCTTGAGTTGCTTTAAAATATCACTAAAACCAAGCTCCGCAAATGCACCTTTGTGTAAATCTTCATCGCAAAAAGAGCACGAAAGATTACATCCATGTAAACGGATAAAAATACAAGGAACACCAACTTGAGCACCCTCACCTTGAATCGAATAAAAAATTTCTACTACTTTTAACATAATGTTCTTCTACTTTAATTTTATTGGCAAATATTAATATAATTTCTCTAAAAAGAGAGATAAGAATTTTGTTTATAGACGATTTTAGATATTATTGAAAATAGAAAATAAAAAGGTTTACGATGATATGGAAAATTTCTAAAGAATTTGATTTTTGTTATGGGCACCGTGTTTGGTCACAACAACTTGATGCTGAATTTTCACTCAGCGGATGTTTAGCATGTCGTCATCTTCATGGACATCAAGGTAAAATCATCATCTTTTTACAAAGTGATAAACTTGAAAATGGTATGGTTACTGACTTTAACCACCTCAACTGGTTTAAACTTTTTTTAGACGCTACGCTTGACCATAAGTTTATCATCGATATTCATGACCCACTTTTTGACACACTCTTGCCCCATTTTAAAGACAAACAAAACCTTATTACGCATGAAAGTGGCTACCAAACGCCTGATTTGAGCTTCATTAAAGATGAACCTAGCCATATTTTTGAAATGTATGAAGGTTATATTATCGTGGATTTTGTGCCTACGAGTGAAAATATTTCTACGTGGTTAATGGAAATTATCCAAAAAAAGATGCGGAAGCTTAACGTAGAAGTTTCACATGTCGAGTTTTTAGAAACACCAAAAAGTAGAAGTATCGTTTATAAATAATTATAAACGATACGCGTTTTCAAGCTTCTCATATAACTCATGAATTGTCGGGGCTTCTTCACCTTCTAAAAAGTCTAACATCACAACATTATCTTCTTTTCCATTCCAGATTTTTTTATACGTTCCCTCTTTATATCCATGATCTTGGCGAAATTGGTTAAGAACATTTTTGGCAACGTAAAATTTATATAAAATCTTCAAATTGACACCACATTTACGTGAAAGGGCAAAGTAAGTTTTGAGCAACTCATCAAACATATCAAGCTCAAAGCCTGTAGTTTCATGGATAATGCTTTCAATATCGTTAATAAGTTCCATAATATCAGTTGATTGATTGGTGACAGGCTCTTTTGTGAAGGCTTCAAAACCTTGTACATCTAGCACATCTAAAATTAATTTATCTAAATCACCTTTGCCATTAACCTTATAATCTTCGAGTAAAAGACTCATTATAAAATGCCAAATATCCACGATTTCTATCGTTGCATTGTCCCAATCAGTTGCTTTATCAATACTCTTCCAATGCTTCCAACTAAAACTATCGATAAGTTCAGCACTTTCCATATAAATACATCGCTTCCAATTAATCATGCGATTGTTTTTTGTATAACCGTTTTCCCAACCAATACCATTGGTTTCGTCGTTGAGTTTTTGTTGCAGAGTGAACATCTCTTTTAAATATTCTTTACTTGTCATCTCGTTCCTTATCCTAAAAAGGGATTATTATATCATTTTTTGTGACAAAAATGTCAACGCTTTTTCATGTGCTGTGTCGTACCCTAGCTTGAAACATTCATCCATTTCACTAAAGCCAAAAAGCCCAAATGATGGGAGTTTTGAGCTTGTCATATAGAGTGCACTTTTAGCCTTTTGTGCTTGCGAAGATGCTATAAAGGATAAGAACAAGGATCGTTTATAAAGTGTAAAAAAGTTACGCTCACTACTGGGGAGAAGAGGATGCAAGTCAATGCTCACGATAGGATAAGAAAAATCCTCCAAAGGACTGATGGGTAAATTATCCATAAATCCTCCATCGATAAGTAGATAATTCTCATAATGAATAGGCCTAAAAAGGGGAATCAGGGCTGAGCTGGCAATGGCTAAAGGGATGGTTTTTCCCCTATTGAAACGAACTATCTCACCACTAAGCAAATCCGTACATGTAAGAAAAGTAGGAATGCTTAAATCTTCAAGATTTTCAATAGGGGCGAAGGCTTTAAGGATAGGAGCATTTTCATTAATGCGTAAAAGTCCTCTTTGAAAATAATTAAAACTGATGAGTTTTTGAAATTCTTTAGATTTAAAAATATCTAACATTGACCTAGGACTTAGTCCACACGCAAATCCAACAGCGATGACAGAGCCGATACTGGTTCCTGATATTGCTTCGATGCTTATTCCTAACTTCTGCATCGCTTCTATCGCACCTAGATGAAAAGCACCGCGCGCTGCACCGCCTGAGAGTGCTAAAGAGACTTTCAATCTTCCAACCAATGAATCACTTTAAACTCCCCCTCAAGCGTCTCCACGATAGCCGTACATGACTCAACCCAATCGCCACAATTAAGATAGAAAATCCCATCTATCTGGCGAATTTCAGCTTTATGGATATGCCCACAGATAACGCCATCGTAGTCATTTCGCTTAGCATGTTCACTCAAAATCTGTTCAAAATCCGTGATGAAACTCACAGAACTCTTAACATTGTCTTTGACATACTTAGAGAGTGACCAATGGCTTGTATAGTTAAGCTTTTTACGACACCAGCTAAAAAGTTGGTTTACATGCAATAAAAAGTCATACCCCAAATCCCCCAAAATAGCCAACCATCGTTTGGTCATCGTCACACTGTCAAAAAAATCCCCATGCGTGACATAAAAGCGTTCATTATTTAACGAGAGGTAGTCTACTGAGTCAACCACTTGGATATGATCACCCAAGCCAAGCGGTAAAAAAGAGCGCAAAAATTCATCATGGTTGCCCGTAATGTAAAAAACATTGGTTCCTTTGCGCGCTTTTCGCAGTATCTTTTGGATAACATCGGTGTGTGATTGTGCCCACTTCATTTTGCGCTTAATCGCCCATCCATCGATAATGTCACCCACAAGATAGAGATTTTCACAGCGCGTAAATTTGAAAAACTCTAACAATTCATCTGCTTGTGAAAACTTTGTTCCAAGGTGTACATCAGAGATAAATATAGACCGAAAATGCAATGGCTCTTCGTGCTCTAAAAAGTAATTTTTAGTCATTTTTATTAATTGCCATTCCCAAAATTCTCTGCAGCAAAAGAAAAAAAATTCTCTCTGACAAATTGGTCAACCTTTCTAATAAAGATTGTATTGAGAAGAAAAATATCGCTACCTATAAAATTACCTTTGCGTGACATGAGAATCCTTTCATGAAAAGATTTTAATTAAAGATTATCTCAATTTGGAAACAAAAAATATCGCTTATAGTGCCACCTTAAGTAAAAGGGTGGTACAATTTTTAGGATAATAAGGAGTTACAATGATAACAGATTGGAGTGAGAGTTTTAGTCTCTACCATGAGGCGATAGATAACCAACATAAAGAACTTTTTCGACTTGCAGAAATTGTCAGAAATCTTGATGCAAAAACTACCACAAAAGCAGAACTTGGAGTGTTATTTAAAGAATTTTTTAATTATATGAGAGAACATTTTAGCGATGAAGAAACCTATATGAAAAGTATTGATTATCCTCTTTTTCCACAACATCAAAAACTACATCAAGAAATTATTGCCTCCATGATAAAAACGCTCAAAGAAGCAAAAACGGCAAGCGAACTTCAAGAAAATATTAAATTTCTCTCTCGCGAATGGCTTGTAAATCATATTTTAGGCAATGACCTCAAAATAGAAAAATGGCGCAAAGGCAATACCATTTCTGTAGAAGATATATCGAGCTCTAAACCTATTTAGAGTTTTTTACCACACTAAATCCAAATAGCAACCAATCTTGCAATCCTCCCCTATACCATAATAACTTTTCTTTAGGATATCCCATCTTTATAAGTTTTTGAATGGCATTGCTAGATTGAACACACCATGCGCCATTACAGAAAAAAAGTGCGGTTTTAGCGTGACTAAAGTCATATTTACCTCCTATTTTTTGAAAATTTAAAAGCTTCATAACGCGCTCAAAATCTTCAGGAGATTTATCATCATACTCTATCTCATCATACGGGATATTAACCGAGCTTGGAATTGTCATCTGCTCAAACCAATCCTTTTTTCGTGAATCTACTAAAATATAATCATAAGGGAATTGACCTAGTTTATTTTTAATAAATGCCAAAACCTCAACCTCACCAACCGTTTTAATACCTTCCTCTATCATCATAGGCTGTGCTTTCCCCACTACTGTTACAAAACTTTTTTGACACTCTTGAGGCACATTTTTTGCTGCATATTCACCACTAAAGATACTTTGCACATCAATGACTACATTAATGCACGATGCAGGAATATCACGGTGAATCCATACTTCTTGATCTTGATGGTTTGTTTTGACTCCAGTAAATTGTAAGACCATAGGATTTTCAGCTCCAAAGAGCAGTGTTGCTATCATGAAAAATGGTATCATACTTTGACGCATAAAAGCTCCTTACATGTAAACTATAAAGACATTCTAATGCGCCTTGTATTTAAACTAAAGAAAGAAAATATGTTATACTTTTTTTCAAAGGATTGACGATGATAAACCCAAAAATTGTAACTTTCATTCAAAAACATCATCTTCTGACACTTGCAACAAGTTGGGACAATAAACCTTACTGTGCTAATTGTTTTTTTGTATTGGATGAAGATATACCCTGTTTTATTGTGGCTACGGATGAGCATACTAGGCATGGCAAAGAAGCACTTTTAAACCCTTATGTTGCAGGAACTATCGCACTGGAAACAATAATAATTGGAAAAATTCAAGGTATTCAATTTACGGGGTTATTTAGACTGGCAAATGGAGAGGAAAAAATAGCTTATTTTAAGAAGTTTCCCTTTGCATTAGCGATGAATCCAACACTATGGAGTATTGACATAGACTATATCAAATTCACCGATAACACACTTGGGTTTGGCAAGAAATTGGAGTTTTTTGCCTCCAATTAAGTGCCTATTACTTTACATGTAAAGATTTTAGAGATTGAGTGGTGTATCTGAACACGCAGCCGTAAAAACAACGTCTGTTGAGCTGTTAAGCGCTGTTTCTGTTGAGTCTTGGATCACGCCGATTAAGAAACCAATTGCAACGACTTGCATCGCCAGTTGATCGCTAATACCAAACAATCCGCACGCTAAGGGGATTAAAAGCAGAGAACCTCCCGCAACACCTGAAACACCTGCAGCTGCGATACTTGAAACAACGCTCAAAAGAAGTGCGGTTGGAAGGTCCACAGAAATACCCAAAGTATTTACCGTTGCTAAAGTTAACACCGTAATAGTCACCGCAGCTCCTGCCATATTTGCAGTAGCACCTAGGGGAATAGAAATAGAATAAGTATCTTCATGAAGACCCAACTTCTTACACAATGCCATATTAACAGGAATATTAGCCGCTGAACTTCTTGTAAAGAACGCTGTAACACCACTTTCTCTTAAACATGTAAAAATTAGAGGGTAAGGATTTTTGCGCATTTTAACATAGACAATAAGGGGATTAAGCACAAGCGCCACAAATACCATTGTTCCTACTAAAATAATAAGAAGTTTTCCATAACCAAACAACGCTTCAAAGCCTGTCTCAGTAAATGTTTCTGCTACAAGACCAAAGATACCAAAGGGAGCAAGACGAATAACCGCTTGTACGATTTTTGTCATCGCATCACTGGCATCTTGCATCACGATTTTAGTTTGCTCACTACTATAATGAAGGGCTATTCCAGCAGCAATTGCCCATGTTAAAACACCAATGTAATTGCCTTTGGCTAATGCATTAATAGGATTATCAACCATACTGACCAAAACGCTTTTAATAACAGTAATAATACTTTGAGGTGGTGCAACAGCAGCTTGAGCCGCATCAACAAGCACTAATGTAATAGGAAACATAAAACTTACAATAACCGCAACGAGCGCTGATAAAAATGTTCCAATCGCGTAGAGTTGTATTATAGGCTTGATATTCGTTTGAACACCTACGGGTTTTGTCGCAATAGCAGTTGCTACTAAAACTAAAACTAAAATAGGAGCAACGGCTTTAAGCGCACCGACAAAAAGCGTCCCTAAAATTGAAACTGCCATAGCAGCTGTGGGAGAAATAAGAGCGATAACGACGCCCAACACCATACCGATAAGAATCTGAATGACCAGATTGCCTTGTTTATACCTAGTAACTAAACGCTCCATTATGTTCCTTTAAGACGCTATTGCATCACTTAAAATGTGTATAACCGTAGGTATTTAATAATACCCGCGACATTTTAACATCCCAAAGGAACTTAAATGAGACTAAAAAATTTAGAGTTTTGAAGTGTCGAGTTTTAACGCTTCATTATCCATCTCACCGATATCACTTTGAAGTATCTGCTTTGCAATGTCTTGCGCCTCTTCAAGTGAGTGCATCACGCACGTTCCACACTGATAGATATTAAGCTCTGGAATATCATTTTGAGACTTTACATGTAAAACATCATTCATCGATTTTTCCCACGCATCGGCTACTCTTTTAGCCGTTGGCTCCCCTATCAAACTCATATAAAAGCCTGTTCGACAGCCCATTGGAGAGATATCGATAATCTCAACACCCTCCCCATTAAGATGGTCTCTCATAAAACCAGCGAAAAGATGCTCCAAAGTATGAATCCCTTTTTCTGACAAAATGGCTTGGTTTGGCTTGCAAAAGCGCAAATCAAAAACTGTTATCGCATCACCATTGGGTGTCTTCATCTTTTTAGCTACTCTTACCGCAGGGGCAGGCATTTTGACATGATCTACACAAAAACTATCTAGAAGAGGCATTGAAAATCCTTTTTTTTAAGATTATATCAAAAAAAGTGATACAATTATTGTGGAAACACCTATCTTACATGTAATGGAACACGATGAAACGACTATTGTTAATTTTAACAATTATAGGTCTATCTTATGCTTTTGCCCAAAGTAAAAGCATTTTAAGTATTAGTGCTGGGGTAGCAATTTTTCTTTTGGGTATGCTCTCATTGGAGGAAGGTTTTCGCTTTTTTACAGGTGGATTACTGGATAAATTTTTAAAAAAATTTACGAATAACGTTTATAAAAGTGTTATCTTTGGCGCGGTAACAACCACGCTTATGCAATCAAGTGGTTTAGTTTCTGTTATCGCTATCTCGTTTATCAGTGCAGGGTTAATCGGTTTATCGCAAGGTATCGGTATCGTCCTTGGTGCTAATATTGGAACAACGACAGGTGCGTGGCTTATTGCTGGATTTGGACTGAAAATCAGTATAGCTACTTATGCTATGCCGATGCTCGTTTTTGGAACACTTTTTATCTTTCAAAGTAGTAGAAGACTCAAAGGGCTAGGTTACGTACTTACGGGACTTGGGTTTTCTTTTTTGGGTATTGCCTACATGAAAGAGGGTTTTGAAGCCTTTAAAGAAACTATCGACTTGACGCAATACTCTATCGAAGGATTTAAAGGTATCCTCATATTTACAGCGATTGGCATTGGAGCAACTATTATTATGCAGTCTTCGCATGCTACCTTAGTGCTCATTCTCACAGCCCTTGCTGCTTCGCAAATCACTTATGAAAATGCTATCGCTTTAACTATCGGTGCCAATATGGGAACAACTATCACTGCTGTTATCGGAGCCCTTGGCGCAAGTTTTGATGGTAAAAAACTAGCAGGCGCTCATTTTATCATTAACATTTCTACCGCTTTATTAGTCATTGGTTTCGTGCCATTCTTTATCAATATGATAGAGTTTACCGCCCCTTTTCTAGGCATTGCACATGATGATTATGCTCTTAAATTAGCACTTTACCATACCTATTTTAATCTTTTGTGTGTCGCTATTTTTGCTCCTTTAGTAGATAAAATGGTAATGTTGCTCAATTATGTCTTTGTACAAAAGAAATTAGAAGCAAGTGAAATGGATGATGTTATGTATATCAATGATCTTGCTCTCGATTTTCCAGATACTGCCCAAATTGTACTTTTAAAAGAAACAAAACATCTCTTTACTAATGTTTTTGAGATTATCGCCAAAGGACTAAGTATCTACAAAGAAGATATTTTCTCGGGTATGGAGATAGAAGATATCATTAAACTGAGGCATAAAGCTTTACATGTAAACATGGATGAGTTTTATGAAAAGCGTATTAAAGATATTTATGGAAAGATCATTACCTTTACGATTTTAGCGCAAGGAAAATTTTCAGAAGATGCTAATAAAAAACTTATTCCTATCAAAAATGCCAATATTAGAATTGTTGAAGCCTTTAAAGCAGCTAAACATATGCAGAAAAATATGTTAGTTTACATCGAATCTGACAATGAATTTATCAAAAATGAATATAACCACATCCGAAAAAATCTGATTAAACAACTACGAAATATGCAATTGATTTTAAACACTAATGAAGAGGACGTTGCTATTTTACTCTTAAGCAAACTCAAACTTGATGTTCAAAAATATGACATTGCTGCTAACAAATCCCTCGACAATCTTATTCGAACCAATAAAATAACCTATGCTATGGCAACATCATTGATGAATGATACCACGTATGCTTATACCATAGCATTTGAACTTGCTGAAGTAGCGAATATACTCTTTATCCATGAAGATGACGATCTCAAAGAAGGTCGTGAAGCCCTTTTGCTCAACGAAAATGAAGTAGATGATATGGCAAACAATCCTAACACAAGGAAAAGTGCATGAGTGGAGAAAAATTTATCAACAAAATTCAAGAGCTCTTTGGTATCATTTCTCAAAATGATGAATCGAAAAGAAAAGCCATTAAAGAGTTAGTCAAAAAACTTAAAAAGAGACGGATTACGCTAAAAAATGAGCTTCGAGAAGAAAGTAATCTTATTAAACGTGAGACTCTTAAAGATAATATTAAAATCATCAAAAAGCAAATTAAAAAAGGTAAAGATATTTTAGATGACTAAGTATTTAGCCTATCTTCTCTTGTTTTTCACATTATTTTTTTTCATAGGTTGTGCAGGAAGACAAGAAAAAGTAAATGAGATTTTGCAATCTCATGGCGCAACACAAATGCACAGAGACTATCAACGAATTATTGAACTACTCACCACCTACAAAGAAAAGCTCGATGCGAGAAATCCCTCAAGTTATAGTAAAGGTCAGCAAAACTACATCTATAACGAACTGAAATATAATAAAAATACGATAAGGATTAAACACAACAATCACTATCTTAAAAGCTATGATGACTATTTCCGCGTTGCCTTTGATAAAAATATCGATATTCCCGATAGAAATGATTTTCTCATTATCGGTCTTTATAAACTTATATGGGACACGTATGAAATAGAAAAAGGTCATCAAATAACGACGCTCTCTTATCATCAAGATGAGTTTAAAAGGCTTTACTATTACCTAGAAGTGCTCAAATGGAAAATTAAAACAGCAAAAGACAAAAATGATAATTATCTCTTTTTGACATGGCAAAATAACTGGCAGGTAGAACTTCAACAAAAAATGAAACTTGGCACCAAACCTTCATGGGAAATGATTGAAAATCTTGGATTTATCAAAATGCATAAAGAAAGCATTTTAGACCCCTCAAACTTTAACTTTGAAATACTGCTTAGCCAAATGATTTTTCATGTCAAAAATAGTGCTAGAATTATAGGGGATGAGCCTCTTGACATTGGTTTAGAAGCGATGATAAGTTTAGTTTTATTTCTCTAGTTCTTGATTTACCTCAACCTTTTTCTACTTTTTTTTGACTATAATACGCCAAAATTCAAGGAGAAAAAATGGAAATCAACAATGTTCAAGTATGTAATGTATGTTTAAAGTCAAGCGATAAAGAAAATGGTGCTGTATTTATTAAAGCAGTTAAAAATGGTGAAGATATTCATGTATGTACGGGCTGTATTCCTCATATCATTCATGGTAGTGGTGATGTAGTCAAATCAAACGCAACAGTTCAAGCAGAGTTACAAAAGTAACTAAAAAAAGGAGAGTGAAGAAAAATTCTTCACTCTCCTTGAACTATCAATGAGGAGCCTAAGCCCCTAATTTTATCCTTCTACAACTTCGTTAGAAAAATCTGCATTTGCAAGACGATTTAATTGTCTCCATCTTCTTTGTGCATCTTTCTTGTTATGGTCAAACAATGCTTGCGCATGTTCAGGGTTTGATTTTTTCAATGAAGCATAACGAACTTCGTTCATCAAGAATGCCTCATACAATGACCAATCAGGCTCTTTGCCTGTAATTTTAACAGGATTTTTTCCCTCAGCTTCAAGACGAGGATCATAGATATAAATTGGCCAGTAACCACATTTAGTTGCAAGCTCACCTTGAGTTCCAGAATGACCCATACCACCTTTAATACCATGTGCAATACATGGAGAATAAGCGATAATCAATGAAGTTCCCTCAAACGCTTCAGCTGCTTCGAATGCTTTAATCGTTTGTGCCGCAGAGGCATTAGAGTTGATTTGAGCAACAAAAACATTACCGTAAGTCATCGCGATGTAACCTAAGTCTTTCTTTTGGCTTGGTTTTCCAGCTGCTGTAAATTGAGCTATTGAACCAGCACGAGAAGATTTTGAACTTTGTCCACCAGTGTTTGAGTAAACTTCTGTATCAAGCACTAAGATATTAACATCTTCGCCACTTGCGATAACATGGTCAAGTCCACCATAACCGATATCATAAGCCCAACCATCTCCACCAAAAATCCATTGTGATTTTTTAGCGATATACTGTTTTAGACTTAAAATTACTTCTGCACCAGCAGCAGTAGGGTTTGCTTGTAATTGTGGAACTAATAAGTCTCTAATCTCAGCACTTTTTAGTCTATCACCTTTAAATTCTAACCAATCTTTATACAACGCTGCAATAGCATTTGGCGCTTTTTCGATTGCATTAATCATGGTATTTTCGATACGACTACGCATAGTTTCATTGGCTACGTGCATACCTAGACCAAATTCAGCATTATCTTCAAAAAGTGAATTTGCCCAAGCTGGACCAAAACCTTTGTCATTTTTGCGGTAAGGAGTTGATGGAGCTGAACCACCATAGATAGAAGAACATCCAGTAGCATTAGCAATCATCATACTCTCACCAAATAATCTCGTTGCTAGTGTGATATATGGAGTCTCTCCACAACCTGGACACGCTGCATGGAATTCAAAGAGAGGTTTTGCGAATTGCGCACCTTTGAGCGTATTTTTAGAAAGAATATCATCTTTATACGTAACTTTTTTAAATAGGTAATCTGCATTATCTTGCTCGCCATCATCAAGACTCTCTTGAAGTGGAACCATAACAAGTGATTTTTCTTTGGTAGGACAAGCCTCAACACATAAATCACAACCTGTACAATCAAGGGCAGAAACTTGAATTTTGTATTTAAGACCTTTAAGTTCTTTACCTTTGGCTTCAAGTGCGTGTGTTTTTACACCTTGTGGCGCATCTGCAAATTCTGCATCATTGATAAGGAAAGGACGAATAACCGCGTGAGGACAAACAAATACACACTGATTACATTGGATACAGTTTTCTTCAATCCACTTAGGAACCATAACACCGATTCCTCTTTTTTCGTATTCAGTTGTTCCATGCTCAAATGTACCATCTTCATAACCTTTGAAAACAGAAACAGGAAGTGTATCACCACGTGCAGCATTGATAGGTTTCGCAATTTTTTCAACAAAATCAGTACCTAGGTATTTGACTTCGTCTTTTTTAACGTCATCTGCCAAGTTTACCCAAGATGGGTCCACTTCAACTTTAATAAGTCCATTGGCTCCAACATCAATCGCTTTATAGTTAAGCTCAACAATCTGGTCACCTTTTTTGTGATAAGATTTGTACGCTTGTTTTTTCATAAATGCTTGTGCTTCTTCAAAATCAATAATTTCGGCAAGTTTAAAGAATGCTGATTGCATAATAGTATTGCTTCTATTACCCAAACCGATATCACGTGCTAATTTAGTGGCATTAATAATGTAAAAGTTTACTTTTTTGTTAGCTAAGATTTTTTTAACACGATTAGGAATTCTTTTAACTGTCTCTTCTGGATCCCAAATTGAGTTAAGTAAAAATGTTCCATGCTCTCTAATACCATCTATTACATCATATAATTCCAAATAGGCAGCAACAGAACAGGCTACAAAATGAGGATTTGATACAAGGTAAGTTGAACGAATCGGTTGTTTTCCAAATCTTAAGTGAGAACGGGTAAATCCACCTGATTTTTTAGAATCATACGCAAAATAAGCTTGTGCATAAAGATCTGTCTCATCACCAATAATTTTAATTGAACTTTTGTTAGCACCAACAGTACCATCAGCACCTAGTCCATAAAATAAACATTCTTTAGTATCTTTATCGCCTAAACTCATTTTCTCTTTAACGTCAAGTGATTTGAAAGTAACGTCATCAACGATACCGACAGTAAAGTCATTTTTAGGGTCTGCTAATTCTAGGTTTTTAAATACTGCTAACATTTGAGCTGGATCAACATCTTTTGATGAAAGACCAAAACGTCCACCTACGATAATAGGAGCATTTGCTTGTCCGTAAAATACTGCTCTCATATCTAGATACAATGGCTCACCGATAGAACCAGCTTCTTTAGTACGATCTAAAACAGCTATTTTTTTAACTGATTCAGGCATAACATCCATAAGATATTTAACACTAAATGGTCTATAAAGGTGTGGAGTAACAAGACCGACTTTTTCACCTTTACTTCTTAAATAATCAATAGTTTCTTTAAGACACTCAGTAACTGAACCCATAGCAACAACAATTCTCTCAGCATCAGGAGCACCGTAGTATGTAAAAGGCTTATACTCTCGTCCAGTTTCTTTAGATATCTCAGACATATAATGGGCTACGATATCTGGTAATGCATCGTAAAATTTATTTTGTGCTTCTCTGCCTTGGAAATAAATGTCATCATTTTGAGCAGTACCACGAGTTTTTGGATGTTCTGGATTTAAGGCTTCATCTCTAAATGTTTGAACAGCTACTTTATCTAATAACCTGTCAAATACTGAGTAATCGATCAATTCAATTTTTTGAATCTCATGTGATGTTCTAAAACCATCAAAGAAATGCATAAAAGGAACTCTTCCTCTTATCGCACTAAGGTGTGCAACACCTGCTAAATCCATAACTTCTTGAACTGAACCAGCTGAAAGCATCGCGTAACCTGTTTGGCGTGCTGCATAAACATCTTGATGATCACCAAAGATAGAAAGTGCATGCGTTGCCAGTGTTCTAGCACTAACGTGAATAACGCTAGGAAGTAATTGTCCTGCAATTTTGTACATATTTGGTATTTTGAGCAATAGCCCTTGAGAAGCGGTATAAGTCGTTGTTAAAGCTCCTGCTTGGAGTGATCCATGAACCGTTCCAGCAGCGCCGCCTTCACTTTGCATCTCAACAACTTTAACAGGCATACCAAATAGGTTTTTCTTGCCCTGACTAGCCCAAATATCAGTAAAATCTGCCATCGGTGAAGAAGGTGTGATTGGGTAAATACCAGCAACTTCGGTAAAAGCGTAAGATGCGTATGCAGCAGCCTCATTACCGTCCATGGTTTTCATAACTTTAGCCATTAAATTCCCCTTATTTTATTTTTTTCATTAGTTTTGACTTATGACTATTTTTATTCTACTTAGCATTCTCTTAATAACTCATAAATAGAACTTTAGAATAAGTTATTTAATCAAAGTTTAACTAAACAATGAAAGGAATGATAGTAAAAAAAAATGATAATTACATAACAATTATCATGATGGTATTTTTAGCTATGCGATATTATTTTTACAGCTTCAAATGCGTCATTGACAATATGTTGGGTATGCGGTGCTAACTCTACTTTGGTACTATATCCACATAGCACACCGACACTTTGAACACCTGCTTCTTTGGCACAAATGAGATCCATAGGTGTATCTCCTATCATCCATGCTTGAGAAGGATCTGCTTTTAGATAGTCTAACGCTTTCAAAATCGGCTCAGGATGAGGCTTTGGAAATTGAACAGATTCTCGTCCTATCAATACTTCAAAATAATGCATCACCCCCATGTGCTCAAGTAATTCTTCAGAATATCGTGCCGTTTTTGTTGTCACAATTCCCAGTGTTGCTATCTTTGAAGCCGCTTTAATCGCTTCTAACCCCAGAGGTAAAAGAGAAGTTTTTTTGCGAGAGATGATTCTATAATGTTCTTTATAGGCTAAAACATAAGAGTTAACTTCGGATAAACTGACCCCCAACATAGAAAACATCATGTCAAGGGGATGGCCTATGAGTTTTTTTATGGCATCATCATCAGGAGAAGTGCGCGCAAATGTATCGTAAGCAACACCAAAACTCTCCAATATCGCATCGGTAGAATCTATCAGTGTGCCATCTAAATCAAAAAGAATTGTTTTCATTTTATACCCTACGCTTTATTTTATATTTACATGTAAGGATGTATTATACAAGGAGTAAATTAAAAAGGATATGTATGTTCAAAAAAACGCTCATTGTTTTAGCACCGCTTGTACTGTGTGCAAGTTGGCAAAATACACTAGGGACCATCGTTGATTCAACCACGCAAACAACACCTAAAGAATCTTCAAAACAGACCGGTATCACTCAAGATTACGCTTCTAAGGGACTGAAAGAAACATTAGGATTAGGTGTCAATCAAGCGGTATCCTTATTAGGAAAAGAAGGTGGATTTTTAAATAATAAAAGTGTCAAAATTCCACTGCCTTCTTCTATGCAAACCGTGGCAAGTGTTGCAGAAAAAGTAGGAGGAAAAGCCTATGTTGATGATTTGGTGCAAACCATGAATACCGCGGCTTCCAAAGCCGTACCCAAAACTGCTTCTATTTTAAGTGATACCATTTCGCGTATGAGTATGGAAGATGCAAAATCTATCATCAATGGCAAGGACACTGCTGCTACTACTTACTTTCAAGAAAAATCAAGCAAGCAACTTCTTACAGCTATTATGCCTATTATTAAAGAAAGTTCAAAAGAGAGCAAAGTCATGTCTTCATACCAAAGTTTGAGTAGTTTTGCAAAAAGCAATCAAACATCAAGTTCCAATAATCAACTTTTAGGACAAGCTTCTTCTATCGCAAAATCTATTGGAGCTGATTCATATTTACCAAGTAATGATGAAGATATTGAAGAGTATATCGCTAGAAAAACACTTGATGGGCTATTTTACATGATAGGTGAAAAGGAAAAAGCTCTAAGAAGCAATCCCCTCAGTAGTGGTAGTAAAACCATACAAGATATATTTAGTAAATAGTCTATTACTTTATGTTGGAAAGTTGAATTTGTGAATGAGGAATGCTAATTTTATTTTCATCAAAAGCAAGTTTAACTTTTTCAACAATCTCAAAATTAACACTGGCATAATCATCATTTTTAACCCAAACACGAACGATAAGTCGAACACTTGTTTCTGCTAGCTCATTGACCGCTACAAAAGGCGCTGGCTCATTTAAAACTTTATCTTCTTTGTTAGCAATCTCTTGAAGAATTTCTTTAGCAAGCTTAAGATTATCTTCATAGCCAATATTGAAAATCATATCAACTCTTCTGGTCTCTTTAGCTGAAAAATTAGTAATATTTTTGGCGATTACCGCGGAATTAGGGATAATTATCTGTTTATTGTCACCTGTTTTCAAAATAACACTAAAAAGGTTTACTTCTTCAACGGTACCATTTTCTCCTGCTATTTGTACAGAATGACCTATCTTAAAAGGTCTAAAAAATACGAGTAAAACACCTGCTCCAACGTTAGAGAGTGTTCCTTGTAACGCCAAGCCTATCGCAAGACCAGCTGTTCCTAAAACGGCGATAAATGAAGTTGTATTGATACCTAAATGGCTAAGTGCGGCCAAAATAATGACGACCAAGAGGCCGCCATAAATAACATTTGAAAAAAAACTGGTAATAGTCTCATCTATTTTTGATTTTCTCATACCTTTGGCAACAAGAGCAGTAAAAATAGAAGCGAGTTTTTTCCCTATGAAAAATATCAATAAAGAAACAATAGCGTTGATACCATAGAGGGTAAAAAACTTTATAACTACGTCCCAGCTAAATTCCATATTTTTCTTCCTTACTTATTTATTAAAACGAGCGTCAACTCTTCTATTCTCGAAACGTCCATCTTCTGTATCGTTTGTAGCGATTGGTTTGCTCTCTCCATGTCCCTCAACAGTGATTTTGTGGGCAGGAATTCCTAGATTTGTCAAAGCTTTAGAAACTGCATTTGCTCTTTTCTCAGAAAGTGCTTGATTATATTTATCCGTTCCCTTTGAATCAGTATGCCCTTCTAAAACAACCGTATAGCCACTATTTTGCTTCATAAAATCAGCCACTTTAGTGATTTCTTTCATATAAGCATCATTAATAATTGCTTTATCAAAATCAAACTTTACATGTAAACGGATAATTTTTGTACAACCAAACTCATCGACTACTGCACCTTTTGGAGTATTGGGACATTTGTCTTTATCATCATATACGCCATCAGTATCGGTATCCGCAAGAACAACTTGTGCTACCACGGGTACTGGTTTTATAACTGGAGCAGCTACTGGCTTTGTTTTTGCATCAAAAGGAACTGTAAATCCTAAGCTATACAATAAATTATTATCGCCACCATGCACTTTGATTGCATGACGAACTTCAGCTTTAAGGGCAAAACTATCATTAACCCAATACTTCACACCACCACCATATTGACCAAACATACTATCTTTGTTTTCAAATTGCTCATTTTTAACATCTTCGTAACCAATGCCCACTAAAGCATATAATGCCATCTCTGGGGTCATCTTGTACTCTTTAATTAAATTGCCATAGTAACGATTAAAATCTGTGCTTAGTGTAGAATTTTTGTAGTCAACATTAGATGCTCTATCGTATCCTAATTCAAATTGGTCAAAGATAGTGTTATCAAGATTGGTACCAAATCTCAAACCATACGTTAATTGATTATCCAAATCTAAATTACCCTCAGACAAAATACCACCTATAACTGGCGAAACCTCATAATTATAATTTGCTGTATTAGCAAACATGAGTGTTGCAACAGTGGCCAATGAAAATAAAATTTTTTTCATTTTAATCCTTTTAAAATTTATATTTTTGTCGCATATTGTACCACAAAATATCAAAGTGGTTCTTAAAGATCTGGTTTGATCCAATCAATCATATTATGCATAACGCCTATAATAGAGGTTGAAACAGGTGAAATATCTTTATTAATAACGGTAATAGAATTAGGAATCACTAAAAAAAGATAAGGATTATCGTGCACAATTTTTGCGAATATTTCTTTATAAATAGCATCGAATTTTTCTTGGTCAACTACTTTTTCAGCCTCTTTAATGAGTCTATCAACCTCGACATTTTGGTAGCCTATAAAATTAAATCCACCTTTTTTCATAGATTCACTATGCCAAATACTATAAGCATCAGGCTTTAATCCTAATGACCAACCCATCAAAACGGCATCAAATTTCCGAGGCATGACTACGGTATTGAGAAAGGCTTGCCATTCCATAATACGAAGTTTCATCCTCACCCCT